>NZ_QTVL01000040.1:0-1977 GCF_003460565.1 Blautia sp. AF32-4BH
CTCCAAAATCGGCTCCACCAGCTCCGGGGCGGCTCTGGCTGCTGCCGTTCCGGCTCTGCCGGAACTACGCAATCCTCTGATTTTCTTCATGTTCTGTACCTCTTTCGTAAATTCCGATTCATAATGTAAGAGTAAGGTCTATCCGGCCTTGCTCTTTTCTTTTAAAATGGAGATATGGTCTGACGAAATTTCCGATTGGGACATCACGCCCGCAGACAAATGTGTCAGCCAGCCTCCATTTGTTGCTCACTTTTCGTATTCAAATTGTACCATAAAACTTGTGAACAGTTCTACCGCAACTTTGGACTATATGAGAAAAGTCCGAACAGTTTTCTGCCCGGACTTCCTCGCTCAATCATAAATCAATTCCGCTTTCACAATCTCCTCTGCCTGTGCCTTGCAAGCGTTCATCTGCCGCACCCATTCCATTTGATTATCGGCTTTCAGTTGCTCAGTCACACCGTTTTGCTCTGCCAGTGACCGCACGATCAGCTCCATGCGGTTTCGTGCCGCTTCGTCAATCTCGGCACAATGTTCAAAGAGCTTGTCGGATAGCACCAGTTCATTGAACAGTATCGGGCGGTGCATTTCCAGATACGCCTTGCGAAGTCTGCCGTAGTGTCCGATGGGCTTGGTCTTGCGGATAACGATGTTCGGGATAGGATAATCGCCGTTCTGTGTGTAAGTGATATTCATGCTGATTGTACTCCTTTCATTGGCTCTCTCTGCGGTAAGCTGCTGACAGGGACGAACACGCCCTTTGCAATGTCCTCCGCACGAATGGCGGCTTTCTTAGCTTCAATTTCTGCCTTTTTCCGCTTCTTGATTTTGTCCTCGTATCGCTTCTGCGCTCCGCTGGCTTTCCGCTTCAAGTAGTTCTGATGAAGCCTGTCCTTGCGTTCCTCACGCTTGCGGATTTCCTCTAATTCCTCCGGGGTAAGCTCCGCTTCTCCAAACGCCGGGGGAACGAATCGCCCAACAAAATTGAAGTAAATCTCGACCTCCTGTGTGGTCTGTATACTGCCTTTACGGTCACGCTCATGCACAAGGATTTTCTCGATAAACTCGTTGAGCATAGCAATGGTCAGCTTGTCGAAGTTCTCATACTTGTCAATCAGAGCGATAAAACGATCAGCGTCCTTTTCGTGCTTCTCATAGCTCTTGACAGCCTTTTCCAGAACAGAGATTTCAGCGGTAAGCTCGGACTGTTCCTTTTCGTATTGAGCGTCCAGAGTGGCGTATCTGCTGTCGGACAGCTTGCCTAAAATGTTGTCCTCATAGATTTTGCAGAGCAGGACTTCCAGCTCGGAAACTCTCTGCTTTGCTGTGGCAAGGCGTGTACGCTGTTTCCTGACCTCTGTGGTCTGCTGGCTGGATTGCGCTTCCTGCACCACACGGACAAACTCGGCTCGGTCATGCTTGGCATACTCGGCAATGGCTTTCAGCATTTCAGAGACAAGGGACAGTACCACATCTTCATTGATACGGTGCTGGGTCTTGCAGAGCTTTCCAACTGGGACTTTGCTGTATTGGGAACAGGTATATTGAGAAATGCGCTTGCCGTTGTTGGTGCGGTGGACATACATCTTGCCGCCGCAATCGGCACAATAGAGCAAGCCCGTGAGGGGAGCTGCTTCGCCCCAGCCGTCCGGGTAGCGTCTGACATTTCCACGGATTTTCTGCACAAGGTCAAAGGTCTGCTGGTCAATGATAGGCTCATGGGTATTCTCAAAAATTGTCCATTCGTCCTCCGGGACATAATGGCTTTTCTTGTCCTTGAAGTGCTTTCGGGTCTTGAAATTGATGGTGTGTCCCAGATATTCACGCTTTTCAAGAATGTTGCAGATGGTGGAAGAACCCCAGCCGTACACATCTTTGAAAGTCTTGTTTTTGTTCACGCCCTCGCTGTGCTGGGCAAGGTAAGCGGACGGAATGAGGACTTTTTCTTCTTTCAGCTTGCTGGCGATCTGATACGGA
>NZ_QTVL01000040.1:1987-2197 GCF_003460565.1 Blautia sp. AF32-4BH
TTTTTCTTCTTTCAGCTTGCTGGCGATCTGATACGGACCGTAGCCCTCAATCGTCATGGCAAAGATGCGCTTGACCACATCAGCGGCTTCGGGGTCAACCAACCATTGGTCTCTGGCTTCGTTCCAGAGATAGCCGTAAATGACCGTGCCTGTGAGGTGCTTGCCGGACTTGCCTTTGGACTGGAAAGTGGAACGGATTTTACGGCTGGT
>NZ_QTVL01000041.1:0-1563 GCF_003460565.1 Blautia sp. AF32-4BH
ACAATGTCATTAACTTAAAAGCAGAAGATATTTATTCCGAAATGGATTAGATATCTTCTGCTTTTTTTGATATGCTTATATTGTAAAAAGAAGCCATGAACCTGCTCAAAAAAGGATGTGATTATGCATGAAGCATTCTCAGAAACGTATATTCATGGATATAGAAAAAATGACTTCTGATGAATTTAAGGCATTTTGCCGATCAGGTAATAAAAATTATTTTACCAGAATTCGAAAAATGCCTCTTCAGGATCTTCTTTTCACGATGATAAACAGAAAGGGGTTGACGTTGGCATTGGAACTGAGAAATTATATGAAACTTGCTCATCCTGGTGTGTCTATTTCAAAACCAGGATATCTGAAACAGCGTATGAAACTTAATCCAGATGCTTTTTTAGAATTATATAAATATCATAACCGTAACTTTTATGCAGATTCCACCTTTTCAACTTACAAAGATCATTTAATATTAGCCGCTGACGGCTCAGATATTAATATTCCTACCACTGCTGAAACACTGAAACTATATGGTTCTGCAAGCCGGAAAAACACAAAGCCCCAAGCTCAAATAGGATTAGGCTGTATTTATGATGTAATGAATCGTATGATACTGGAAAGTGACTGTAATAAGGTGAAATTTAATGAAATGCGCCTGGCCGAAAAACAGATGGAGCGAATACCGGAAACAATAGGCAGCATTCCCTATGTTATTATCATGGACAGAGGCTATCCTTCTACGCCAGCGTTTATACATATGATGGATAAGGATATTAAATTTATCGTACGTTTAAAAAGCAGTGATTACAAAAAAGAGCAAAACAGTTTAATAGAAAAGGATCAGCTAGTTAAAATAAAACTTGATAAGTCAAGAATCAGACATTACGAGGGAACGCCAGATGGAGAACGTATGAAAGAATTAGGTGAAATTTCATTGCGTATGGTAAAAATCCTATTAGAAAACGGAAGTTTAGAAGTTTTGGCTACAAATCTTTCACAAACTGAATTTCATACAGAAGAAATAAAAGAATTATATCATATGAGGTGGGGGATAGAGACTGCGTATGAAACGCTAAAGAGTCGGTTACAGTTAGAGAATTTTACAGGAACAAAACCTATTCTGTTATTACAAGATATATACAGCACTATATATCTGAGCAATTTAGTTGAAGATATCATATTAGATGCAGAGCGTGAACTGGATCAGAAAGAAGCGAACAGAAAACATAAAATGATGATCAATCAGACTGTTAGTATTGGAATCTTAAAAAATGATCTGATTTATATACTTCTTGAAACGGATGGTCAAAAGAAAAATATGTTATTTCAGCAAATATATGAAGATATCAGTAAAAATCTTGTTCCCATTCGTCCTGATCGGCATTATACCAGAACGAAAGGGCAATTAGCAGGAAAATATTCGAATACCCATAAAAGAGCGTACTGAGCTAAAAAATACGAGTACAAAGAGAAGGGGATAAGTATGCCCATATACAAACAAAAAGCAGGAATCATAGTTTTATAAATGCTTACGATTTCTGCTCTTTGCTAAAGTTAATGACATTG
>NZ_QTVL01000042.1:0-1428 GCF_003460565.1 Blautia sp. AF32-4BH
ATATCATTAGGAGGGCCTTTTATTATGGCAAGACAAAAGAAACCTGTACATCGAGTACAAATGACAGAAGGAAAAAGAAACATTATCCACCAGCTTCTTGAAGAGTATGATATTCAGTCCGCAGAAGATATCCAGGACGCCCTGAAAGATCTTTTAGGCGGCACCATTAAGGAGATGATGGAAGCGGAAATGGATGATCATCTCGGCTATGAAAAATCAGAACGTTCTGATAATGATGACTATAGAAATGGCTATAAACGCAAACAGGTCAATAGCCGTTATGGTTCTATGGAAATCGAAGTGCCGCAGGATCGTAAATCAACTTTTGAGCCACAGGTAGTAAAAAAACGCCAGAAAGACATTTCTGATATTGATCAAAAGATTATCTCCATGTACGCAAAAGGTATGACTACACGACAGATCTCCGAAACTATCGAAGATATTTATGGTTTTGAAACATCCGAAAGTTTCATTTCTGATGTTACAGACAAGATCCTTCCACAGATCGAGGACTGGCAGAACCGACCATTAGATGAGGTATATCCGATCCTGTATATTGATGCGATCCATTATTCTGTGCGGGATAATGGAGTGATCCGTAAGCTTGCCGCTTACGTCATTCTGGGAATCAATACAGAAGGAAAGAAGGAAGTCCTGACGATCAGTATCGGAGACAATGAAAGTGCAAAATACTGGCTGTCGGTTATGAATGAGCTGAAAAACCGGGGTGTAAAAGATGTATTGATCATCTGTGCTGATGGCCTGACAGGAATCAAAGAAGCTATTGCTGCCGCCTTTCCCAAAACAGAGTATCAGCGTTGTATCGTGCACCAGGTAAGGAACACTTTGAAATATGTCCCTGATAAAGACCGAAAAGCTTTCGCAACAGACCTGAAGACCATCTATCAGGCTGCAGATGAAAAGAAAGCACTGTCTGCTCTGGATCGGGTAACAGAAAAATGGACTCCCAAATATCCGAATTCCATGAAACGCTGGAAAGATAACTGGGATGCGATCTCCCCGATCTTCAAATTTTCAGCCACCGTCAGAAAGGTCATTTATACGACCAATGCGATCGAATCGCTGAATTCAACCTACCGTAAGCTGAACCGCCAGAGAAGCGTATTTCCAAGTGACACCGCACTTCTGAAAGCCCTGTATCTGGCCACATTTGAGGTAACAAAAAAATGGACGACAACCATCCGGAATTGGGCACAAGTTTACGGGGAACTGAGTATTATGTACGAGGGACGATTACCAGAATAATCCGTTTTGAGACATGTTAAGACGGGCGGAATATCCGCCTGCTCTTGACATGCAGATTTGCAACTGTTATATATAAAACAAGGGCGAAAAGCTCTATGAAAGAACTTTTCACCCTTTATTATCATAGAAGAATCTTATTTACAGACTTTTTCTCACAGTCTC
>NZ_QTVL01000043.1:0-985 GCF_003460565.1 Blautia sp. AF32-4BH
TGTAAATGCTGGGTTTTCTGCTTCTTTTTCATTACTTTTTATGGTATAATAAGAGCAGTGAAAAAGGAGCAGAAAACATATGGCTGGCAATTCAAAAGATTCAAAAATCCTTGCGTACAAGGACATGATCAACCAACTGAATAAGACGATTTCCACACAGACAGAACTGATCCAGTCTTTACAAAAAACATTGGAAGCAGACCGGCTGGAAAAAGAAAACCTTCGTCAGCAGATTGAATATCTCACGAAGAAACTTTTTGGTACTTCCAGTGAAAAACGGAAAGATATCGATGGCCAGTTGAATCTTTTTGATGAAGCCGAGCAGGAAGCAGACCCAACATGGGAACAGGAACTTCCTGATGACATCACTGTTCCGGAACATAAGAGAAAAGCAAGACGGACACATGCTGATCTCTTTAAAAATGTTCCTTCCTGCGACGAGATCATTTCTCTTCCGGAGGAGGAGCGAAACTGTCCAACCTGCGGAACGCAGATGGAATGTATTGGGAAAGAATTCGTCCGCCATGAATTTCGTTTTACCCCTGCCAAGGGAAAAGTAGTAAATATCTATCGTGAAACCTATAAATGCCCGGAGTGTGCCATATCAGAGGAACATCCGGATGATCAGACATTTGTCAAAGCCCCTGTTCAGGAAGCATTGATCCCGGAAAGTTATGCATCGGAATACGTTGTCGGATGGGCAATGCACCAGAAGTACCAGAATGGTCTGCCGTTAAACAGGCAGGAAGAGGACTGGAAGCAACTGGGTGTCCCATTAAGCCGGGCTACGCTTGCTAACTGGATCATTTACTGTGCCGAGAATTATCTCCGTCATGTTTATGATTATTTTCACCGTCAGTTACGGATGCGTAAATATCTGATGGCAGATGAAACCCGGGTTCAGGTACTGAATGAGCCGGAGCGTAATCCTGAAACGGATTCCTGGATGTGGCTCTTCCGCAGTGGAGAAGATGGACTTCCGCCG
>NZ_QTVL01000043.1:995-1341 GCF_003460565.1 Blautia sp. AF32-4BH
TCCGCAGTGGAGAAGATGGACTTCCGCCGATCCTGCTCTACCATTACACAGAGACAAGGGCAAAGTTCCATGCAGCATCTTTCCTACAGGGGTTCAGCGGATATCTGGAGACGGATGGATACCAGGGTTATAATAATCTGCCGGACATCAAACGCTGCTCTTGCTGGGCACATGTGAGACGTTACTTCACAGATGCCATACCGAAAGGGAAAGAGTATGATTACAGCCTTCCGGCAGTGCAGGGAGTACAGTTCTGTTCCAAGCTGTTTGATTGTGAGCGGTACTCAAAAGCAAAAAATCACACTGCGGAGCAGAGAAAACAATTTCGTCTTGAAAAGGAGAAGCC
>NZ_QTVL01000044.1:0-1233 GCF_003460565.1 Blautia sp. AF32-4BH
CACCCTTTATTATCATAGAAGAATCTTATTTACAGACTTTTTCTCACAGTCTCGTTAAACAAAACGATATTGCTGAACAACTAATAATACTAACTATAATGTTGAACCAAGTATTAAATTTTCCATTTCCAAAGATATAATCATAACTTTTATTCTTCATTATAACCTCGTATATTTTTTAATATAGAAAAACTGCATCACAATATCGAACCAAAATATAAAAATCAATTTTATCTCTTTATCATAATTATATACATCAACTAACCACATTGTAAAGCAAAAAGCAAGCCATTTTCAGACTTGCTTTCCACCAGATTACTGCACCTTATTGCCAAATCATCTCCTTATTCAAAATTCCCTTTTCACACTCTTGTATAGTATTTATTTGCTACCCATTCCATCTGTTTATCTGCCTTCAACTCTTCCTTAATCCCCTGTGTCTATTTCATTTGCTCTACAATTGACTATTATTCCAGCGATTATATAAAAACCATAACCAATACAAAATATGGAAACGGTGCTTCTAACTATACCGCTAAAGCCTTTCGCCATTATCCCGAAAATAGTACTCCAGCAGAGAAATAGCGCCAGCAGACATAAAAAACTCGAACCCCTTGTAAAATGGGCATCAGAAGTTTTCTACCCGTTATTCTTGTTCTATAATTCAAGTGAATCTTCTGAATCTATCCACATCTGTAAATTGCCATCGAGATATAATCTTGCATATTCTAAAGGCTCATCCACAGCCAATGAAGTAAGCGCACATTCTGATCCATATGTGGTTTTTAAATCTTTTTCAGCTCCCCAGCAATCAATGCGAAGCATATATCCAACACTTGTGTAAACATCAATACTATCGTGTTTTATGTTGTATTATGCATAAATTGTTCTCATCGTATCTTATCTCTATTTTCTTTTAATAATCAGTTATAGAGTTAAATATCGAAAACATTTCAATCAGTTCACCATGTCGTTATTGTTATACTGTGTTATGAAATTTTCTTTCCCTTATTTTTTCCCATATTAAGATTCATGAAAGCTAATGGGAGAATATAACACAAAGGAAAGAGTAAGGGAAAGCTCACTTGCTACAAACTTAGTATTTTCAAGGGTTTGCGAAGAATTTGATAATCAAATATAACAGTTATTAAATTTCCTAAAATAAGTGCAATATCAACTGGAATTTATCTTTTATCAACGGGAAACGTATTAAACCACGCTCTTTCTTCAAAA
>NZ_QTVL01000045.1:0-398 GCF_003460565.1 Blautia sp. AF32-4BH
TTGATATGGATTTTACTGGATAAGGTTCTGAAAAAAATCCCGGCTGGGGTTGGGGTAAGTGTTAGTTTTGTGCTATTCCTCATTCTCAGAAGTTGGACGAAGCAAGACCCCATCCAACTATCTGATAATTTGCCGAATGTTACATGGTTGAAATCGGTATTAGCTTATATTGGATTTCCGCAAGCTGGCTTTTCATCTACCGACTATTTTCCGTTGCTCCCATGGATTTTCTTATTTGCAACAGGATATTTCCTGTACAGTTTCTTACAGGAAAAGGGGCTGATTAACCGGCTATTTGGAAAATGGAAAGTTCCAGGTATTAACTTTTTAGGGAAACATTCGCTTATTATTTACATGATACACCAACCGATCTGCTATGTTGTAGCGTTCTTGGTTTC
>NZ_QTVL01000045.1:408-1191 GCF_003460565.1 Blautia sp. AF32-4BH
CGATCTGCTATGTTGTAGCGTTCTTGGTTTCGGAGATTTTTTAATATTGAGCCGTTGATCGGTGGAGTAAACAAGAAAGGAAGCCACCAAAAAGGGGGCTTCCTTTCTTTAATATCGGCAAATGTGTTTATTTTTGATTATCACAGTTTGTAGCCGGTGATGTATCGGTCGCTACCAACTTCGCCAGTGAAGAAATCGTTAAGGGAGCTGCAAGCGAAGAATCTCTAATACGACAGATTCAAGTTTGGCGAACTGATAAAATCCCTTTAGGAACTAAAGGGCGCACTTCTATACTCTCTGTCGAGAGTAGTGCGTCCTGCGGAGCTTCATTCTCCGTCAGCAGAAAAAAGCTGCATGACCGAGAATGTTTCGTCACTTCGTTCCGTCAAGGTGGCTACACCCCCTTGCGCTGCTAATGCGGCTATCCCTTGTGTACTTGCCGTCCGCAAACGGTTTTGACAAACCGTTCGCCGCCAGCAAGTTTGGAAAAACAAATACCGAAAATCAGACCGTTGACTGGTCGCACTATGCGAAAAGTTGACGGTCTTTTTTTATCCCCAAAATCAAAAATAGGAGGTCAATCACAATGACAAAACCGAAAACCCTTGACCAGCTCCGAGCCGAAAAGGAACGGGCCGAGACGCAGCTTGCACAGGAACAGCACAAGCTCAACCGTCTTGAGAACAGAAAGAAATATCTGGAGAAAGGCGAAAGGCAGAAACGCACCCATCGTCTTTGCAATCTGGGCGGCACGATTGAGAGCCTTGCCCCGGAGGTCAAAGA
>NZ_QTVL01000046.1:0-333 GCF_003460565.1 Blautia sp. AF32-4BH
AAAGCGAATGAAAATCATATCCAGTTATGGTGTTGAATTACGAAAACAGAATATTCCGATCCGCCAGACACTGGAGATTTACCGTTCTGCTGTCCGCTATCTGGTCGAAGTGTATGAATCTGTGTGGGAAGAACTGGCCCAAATTGAGGAAAGTAAGAAACGTTTCAATGCAGCGGAACATCTGGTGCATACAACGAAACGGAATCCGGCCCGGTTTGATTTTGATTTCTGCTTTCCCAAGATGCCATCCTATTTCAGACGGGCGGCAGTCCAGCATGCGCTTGGGAGTGTATCTTCTTATCGGACGCGTCTGGAACAGTGGAAAGCAGAGGG
>NZ_QTVL01000046.1:395-703 GCF_003460565.1 Blautia sp. AF32-4BH
CAGTATGCCATGCCTGTTTTTTACCACAATGTCATGTACCGTGAAAACACAGAAGAGAAAGATGCGGCCTTTTTAAAACTGTACGATGGCCATGACTGGAAATGGTTTGCTGTGCGGCTGAAACATACAGATATGGAATATTTAAGAAAACACTGGTCGGGCAAAAAAGCTTCGGCGCCAACGTTGGAGAAAAAGCACGACAAATATTTCCTGCGTTTTACGTATGCGGAAGAGGTATCTTTAAACCGGACACCTGTCAAAGAACAAACGATCTGCAGTGTGGATCTCGGCATCAATACGGATGCAGT
>NZ_QTVL01000047.1:0-632 GCF_003460565.1 Blautia sp. AF32-4BH
GGCTTTCCATCTCTGTAAGTTGAAAACACATCCGTGCTAATCAGATTTCCCTCTTTCGTAATTGCATCCATAGGTGTATGACCTACAACCTGCAACAACTTACGTGGCTTATATAATCTCATTTTTGAATGCTGTGGTCTCAGCCAGATCGGCGATGCATCATTCCACATCTCGATTCTTCCGAGCTGATTAATCGTCTCTAGCACAGCATCCACATCATTATATTTTGCTCGCGGAACATATTCCTCTACAAAGAAATTCAGTACGCCTCCATGAGAAAAGAGAACATTGTCTATTCTCTGAACATATTTAATGGGATTATCTTCTGGAACAGCCTCTCGCAAATCCAACAACTTTCTTTGCACTGTCATTGAAGCCATGGAGCTATAACCGCTCTCCAGACAATGCCACAGATAACTCAAATCGTGATTCCCGTAGCACCAGGCTGTTTCCGGAAATGCTTTTGCAAACCGAACAGCCTCATCATAAGTTTCTTCATAAAGTCCGACATTATATTGCTTGTCCCAATCATCAGGGATGTCCATCAGACATACCGCTCGATCAGCAATTCCCTGATGCATAAGAGCTGTAGCCTGTTTAAACATCTGCGGTTTAAGATGAACATCAGGAAT
>NZ_QTVL01000048.1:0-365 GCF_003460565.1 Blautia sp. AF32-4BH
CATGCAGCATCTTTCCTACAGGGGTTCAGCGGATATCTGGAGACGGATGGATACCAGGGTTATAATAATCTGCCGGACATCAAACGCTGCTCTTGCTGGGCACATGTGAGACGTTACTTCACAGATGCCATACCGAAAGGGAAAGAGTATGATTACAGCCTTCCGGCAGTGCAGGGAGTACAGTTCTGTTCCAAGCTGTTTGATTGTGAGCGGTACTCAAAAGCAAAAAATCACACTGCGGAGCAGAGAAAACAATTTCGTCTTGAAAAGGAGAAGCCAATACTGGAGGCATTCTGGAATTGGCTGGATCAACAGCGCCCAAACAAAGGAACCCGTTTGGCGAAAGCGGTAAACTATGCCCAAAA
>NZ_QTVL01000048.1:375-623 GCF_003460565.1 Blautia sp. AF32-4BH
CGTTTGGCGAAAGCGGTAAACTATGCCCAAAATCGGAAAGACACCCTGATGACTTATCTGGAAGACGGTCATTGCAGTTTGTCCAATAATCTTAGCGAGAATGCAATCAGGCCATTCACTGTCGGCCGGAAGAACTGGCTGTTCAGTGCCAGTCCGAAAGGAGCTGCCTCCAGTGCTATTGTGTATACAATGGTCGAGATGGCAAAAGCGAATGATCTGAATACCTATAAATATCTGACATATCTCTT
>NZ_QTVL01000049.1:0-619 GCF_003460565.1 Blautia sp. AF32-4BH
TAATTCGAAGCAACGCGAAGAACCTTACCAGGTCTTGACATCCCGATGACCGGTTCGTAATGGAACCTTCTCTTCGGAGCATTGGAGACAGGTGGTGCATGGTTGTCGTCAGCTCGTGTCGTGAGATGTTGGGTTAAGTCCCGCAACGAGCGCAACCCTTATCCTCAGTAGCCAGCAGGTAAAGCTGGGCACTCTGTGGAGACTGCCAGGGATAACCTGGAGGAAGGTGGGGATGACGTCAAATCATCATGCCCCTTATGATCTGGGCTACACACGTGCTACAATGGCGTAAACAAAGGGAGGCAAAGCCGCGAGGTGGAGCAAATCCCAAAAATAACGTCTCAGTTCGGACTGCAGTCTGCAACTCGACTGCACGAAGCTGGAATCGCTAGTAATCGCGAATCAGAATGTCGCGGTGAATACGTTCCCGGGTCTTGTACACACCGCCCGTCACACCATGGGAGTTGGTAACGCCCGAAGTCAGTGACCCAACCTTTCAGGAGGGAGCTGCCGAAGGCGGGACTGATAACTGGGGTGAAGTCGTAACAAGGTAGCCGTATCGGAAGGTGCGGCTGGATCACCTCCTTTCTAAGGAAGAACAAGTAAAGAATGGGTTTCA
>NZ_QTVL01000005.1:0-255322 GCF_003460565.1 Blautia sp. AF32-4BH
GACCGCAAAAGCGGTCTGCTATTTGTCAAGGTACTCGTATTCTACCGTTTACTAATCATCTGCATTGATCACAATGAACGGAGTCTCAATCACATTTTTCGCAGCAAGCACAGCCTGACCGGTTCCCCACGGCTTTGTCCGGCCTGCCGGAAGTTCTCCTGGAATATCGTTAATATCTTGGAAAGCATAGTCAACAGTTACATTATGAGAAGAGCAAATAGCGGCAATACGATCACCGATGGCCTCTTTGAACTCCTTCCCGATATCCTTACGGATAATAAATACCACATGCTTGAAACCAGCCTCAATCGCATCGTGAATTGAGTAGTCCATGATGATATGGTTAGCATCATCGACCGGCTTCAACTATTTTATTCCTGTTCCAAATCGGCTGCCGATTCCGGCCGCCATGATAAGTAATGTTGTGTTCATAATCTCTCCTTACTGTGCTCGTGCTGCTTTAATTGGGCATACCTTAATGCACTGATAGCAACGAACACATTTACTTTCATCTATCTGTGGATATTCAAAGCCTTCTTCGTCTTCCACCATAGATATAGCTTCTTTCGGACAGATAGCATAACAGGCTGTGCATCCGCAACATTCTTCTTTTCTTTTATATAGTACCGGTATTTCTCTTTCCATATCCAATCACTCCACCGTCACACTCTTTGCAAGGTTTCTCGGCTTATCCACATCGAGGCCCTTTGCCACAGATACATAGTATCCCAGCAACTGCAGCGGAATCACGGCCAGACTGCCAATGAAATGCTCATCTACCTTTGGAACATATACAGTGAAGTTCACTTGATCTTCAATCTCGTACTTTCCATAAGTAGTCAGCCCCATCAGATAGGCCCCGCGGCTCTTGCACTCTACCATATTACTTACGGTCTTTTCATACAGTTCACTCTGAGTCAGCACACCGATGACCAGTGTTCCCTGCTCGATCAGGCTGATGGTGCCGTGCTTCAACTCACCTGCTGCGTATGCTTCGGAGTGGATGTAGCTAATTTCCTTCAGCTTCAAGCTGCCTTCCAGGCTGACTGCATAGTCGATACCACGACCAACAAAGAACACATCATGAGCGTTGGCGTACTTTGCCGCAAACCACTGGATACGCTCTTTGTCTTCCAGAATCTTCTGTATCTTCTCCGGAATAGTCTGCAGTTCAGAAATATAATAGCTGTACTGCTCATCCGTGATTTTGCCTCTGACCTTCGCAAACTGCACTGCCAGGCAGTACATAGCGGCAAGCTGTGCACTGTATGCCTTTGTCGTAGCAACAGAGATCTCCGGTCCAGCAAGTGTGTAGAACACTTTATCAGCTTCACGCGCGATGCTGCTGCCCACCACATTAACGATTGCCATTGTGGTGATGCCCTTTTCTTTTGCAAGACGCAATGCTGCCAGTGTATCCGCTGTCTCACCAGACTGGCTAACAACGATCACCAGTGCTTTCTGATTGAGCGGCATCTTACGGTAGCGGAACTCAGATGCAAGTTCCACACGCACCGGGATGTCTGCCATATCTTCCAGCACATACTGAACAGCCATGCCCACATGCCATGCAGAACCACAAGCAACAATATAAATCTGCTCGAAATTCTTAATCTCATCTTCGGTAATCTCCACGCTGGACAGATCGATAACCCCGTTCTTGATTACGGAATTAAGAGTATCCTGGACAGCTTTCGGCTGCTCATGGATCTCTTTCATCATGAAATGTTCAAAGCCGCCCTTTTCAGCCGCTTCTGCATCCCACTTGATCTCGGTGGTCTGCTTTTCGATTTCATCACCATTTAGGTCATAGAAATGAGCCTCACCCGGAACAAGTTTTGCAAACTCAAGGTTTCCAATATAATACACATTGCGAGTGTATTTCAGGATTGCCGGAACATCCGAAGCCACATAAGTTTCACCAGCCGCAATACCGATGATCATCGGGCTGTCCTTACGCGCTACCCAGATCTCGCCCGGATAGTCACGGAACATCAGCTCCAAAGCATAGGAACCACGGACACGAACCATTGTCTTCGCAATAGCATCGATGGGGCCAAGGTTATACTTCTTATAATAGTAATCAACCAGTTTAACAACTACTTCCGTATCGGTCTGGCTGTAGAAAGTGTAACCGTGCTTCAGCAGCTTTTCCTTCAGTTCGGTATAGTTCTCAATAATACCGTTATGTACACCAACGACCTCGGATTCGACCGGGCCGGAACCAGATCTGGTGCAATTACCAGATACATGCGGATGTGCATTTGTCTGGCTCGGCTCACCGTGGGTAGCCCAGCGGGTATGTCCGATACCACAGGTTCCTTTCAATGCCTTACCGCCATCTGTCTTTTCGATCAAATTGGACAGACGACCCTTTGCTTTCACGACTTGTGCCAGATTCTCTCCATCACGGACAGCCAGTCCGGCCGAATCATATCCTCTATATTCCAGTTTCGACAGACCATCCAGCAGGATCGGTGCTGCCTGTCGGTTTCCTGTAAAACCAACGATTCCACACATAGGTTTATCCCTCCCGATATTTACTTTTCTCGTCTATTATACTTTCCCTCTTATGCAAAACGACTCCGGGTAATTGCCAGAGTCGTCATTGACTTTACGCCTTATATCCCTTTTCGCAGATCACATTAACCACTTCGTCAACATACTTCTGGCAAGTATCATGATCTGGTGCTTCCACCATGACACGCACCACAGGCTCAGTGCCGGACTCACGCACCAGAATACGACCAGTATCGCCCAGTGCTTCAGCAACCTTAGACACAGCTTCCTGAACAACAGGATCATTCTGTGCAGCCTTCTTATCGGTCACACGGACATTTTCCAACACCTGCGGATAAATCTTCAGCGGTGCTGCCAGCTCACTCATCGGCTTCTTCTTAGCCAGCATGACTTCCATCATTTTCAGGCTGGTCAGAATACCATCACCAGTGCTCGCATACTTGGAGAAGATGATATGGCCGCTTTGCTCACCGCCGATACGGCAGCCATTCTTGGCCATATACTCATAAACATACTTATCGCCGACAGCGGTCTTAGCGTAACCGATACCTTGCTCATCGAAAGCCTTGTAGAGACCAAAGTTGGACATAACTGTGGTGACAACAGTATTATTTAACAGCTTACCACGTTCCTTCATGTAGCAACCGTAAATGTAAAGGATATGGTCGCCAGTGATAATATTGCCCTTTTCGTCCATGCACAGGCAACGGTCGGCATCACCATCGTAAGCAAAACCAACATCCAAGCCCTTCTCCACAACAAACTTCTGAAGGCCCTCGATATGGGTTGAACCTGCATTGTTATTGATATTCAGACCATTCGGATTATTATTGATGACATAGGTATCTGCGCCAAGCGCATCGAACACGGACTTTGCGATACTCCAGGAGCTACCATTAGCGCAATCCAAACCGACCTTGACACCCTTAAAGGAGTAGATGCCCAGCGAGATCAGGTAGCCCATGTAGCGGTTGCGACCTGCCACATAGTCCACAGTGCAGCCGATGTGCTCACGATGAGCAAAGGGCAGCTCTGGCCAGTCCTTATCAAAGACATGGAGTTTGCCATCGATGTAGGCCTCCACCAGCAGCAGAGTTTCCTCAGGCATTTTCTCGCCGTAGCAGTCGATTAGCTTGATGCCATTGTCGTAGTACGGATTGTGACTTGCGGAGATCATAATGCCGCAATCAAAGTCATCCACGCGAGCGATGTACGCCACAGATGGAGTAGTGGTAACATGGAGCAAATAGGCATCTGCACCAGAAGCGGTCAGACCAGCCACAAGGCTGTACTCGAACATATACGAGCTGCGGCGGGTATCCTTACCAATAACAACACGAGCAGGGTCGGTGTCACCGTTGCGCTCACGGAGAGCATTATAATACCAGCCTAAGAAGCGACCAACCTTATAGGCGTGATCCGCTGTTAATGTAATTCCGGCTTCTCCACGGAAGCCGTCTGTTCCAAAGTATTTAGACATTTTTTATTCTCTCTATTCTTTTTAGTGCATGTTCAACAAAAAGCCTTGATTTTACTGACTTTTCTGAACAGTTAATAAGTTACATATATCTACAAAATAGAGTTTTCTGGATATGAAGTGACTTCATGGAGTCCATTTCTGATGATTTTAGGTACAAGAAATAAAACGTCTTTGTTTCTTCTTATGAAGGCCTTCCTGTTTCCCAAATCCACCTACAGTAACTAACCTCTCATGTCTACCAGGATCACCATCCTCTGACGGGTCCTAAATTCCTTCGTTCTGCTTATCCATAGTTGGGTGCTGCTCATGCTCCTTTAGCAGGGTCGTTGCCCTATAGAAAATGTCAATGCAGCTACTGGCTCTACTTTGTCTTATATATTTTGCATTCCTGTTTCACAGCACCATTGATGGCGGACGCTTTCCTGTTTACAGTACTTTTTGCTCAGGCAGCTCCTTAGAGGGATTATCTCATAAATTTTGGATACTGAAAAACCGGTGGATTATTCATCGCTTACCAAACAACTGCACTTATAAAACCACCAAGCGTATTTTGTAATATATCAGATAACTATCTTTCATGGGAGCTGACACCTATATGAACACACAAAAATGAGAGCGGAAATTTCAGCATTCTTAGAGAGCAAGCAGTGAAAAGAAACTCAACGTCATCAAATTACTTATGATGGCGTTGAGTAGGAAAAACATTGGAAGTTAGCACCTATATCTTTTTGCTATTTTTCTCTTAGGAATTCCAAAATACTTACAGTATTCAAATCTGCTAACTGCAATTGAAAACACAACAGGTATCCCCATTCCAATTAATAAATAGATCAGCAAGTAATTTGACATTGGACAAAAACGGTTCAAAGGTTCATGTAAGAACATTATTGGAATTGTAACACTTCCCACATATTCCAAGCATAGACTTAGTCTTCCGCAATTTCGTTCTATAAATGCGCTTAGTCTCGCAATAACAAATCCATATAAAGTGGGAATAATATATACAGAAATCGGATTTTTATAAACAACAAGTTTCATATCAATTTGCCTAGAAACCCCATACTTTTCCATTAGCAGATGTTCTAATATAAGCAATCCTATAACACCTATTGCAATAACATCCAGCTTTAATGATTGTCTTTGAAATAGATCAACTATTCTATCTTTCAGAATATAGCCAACTATCAAATACGATAAAACGAGCAAGGAAACATCTGCATCAAATGGAATACCAGGACGTTTCAGCAATGAAATAGAGCCAATAATATTAGACTCAATTATTGCTGTCCCCCCTCCCACTATTCCAATGACCATTAGTTGCTTCTTGTTAAGTTTATTGAGTAATATTACTGCAACAACCAAAGCTATATATAGACTAGTTATATACCAATAGACGCCATTGATAAATCTTCCACCATATAGATAATGAATTATTCGGCTAAAATTATGTAGATGATCAAAAAACAGAAAATCTATCGCCATATAAATCAAATATGGTGTCAAAAGACGAGTTGCCTTCATTTTTGCATACGTTCCTACGTCTTCTACCTTTTTCAAAAAGCATCCTGATAAAATCAAAAATAAAGGCATATGAAAACGATACATAAAATCTGATAGGCTCTGATTTTGTGTTCCATGTCCGATTACAACACATAAAATCAGTAATCCCTTTGCAATATCAATCGATTTGTTTCTATTGTTACAACTTCCAGTTCTCATGATACTTTTATCATATGTATTTTTCTCCATGCCTACAAAAACTCCTTCATATCATTTGTTCTCTTGAAGCATCATTTTTATGTTTATTTTGAAACTCTGCCCATTTTTCTTCTATTCGCTGGTCTTCGTGCTTATACATATAGGACCAAAACTGAGGATAATCTGAGAATACTTTTTCTGAACTTTCTCTCTTTTCTTTAACATCCCAAAAACTACCAATTACTCTGGCAGGATTTCCTCCTACTACCGTCCCCTCTGGTACATCTTTTACAACAACACTCCCTGCAGCGACAATAGCATTAGGGCCAATTTTCACCCCCCCACAATCGTTGAATTTCCACCAATGAAACAATTTTCCATTACTTCAATACATTCAATGTGAGTAGCTAATACATTTTTTTCCGCTGTGTGCATTTTGCTAAATACAGTATTTATAACATCATGATTAAAAAAAGTGACTCCAGTTGCAACTTGTACATTTTCGTGTAATTTTATATACTGAGGATCATTTGGAAGCATATTAGGCTGGAATAAAACATTATCTCCAAGATAAGCAAACACTTTATTTTTACGCAAAAAATTCCATTTATATTTTGCACCAAGCAGACAGGCAACAAAATATCCAATTTTTAACTTTCTTTTTCTGTTCAATCCTTTTTTTAACATCTTATCCATAGCCATTGCAATTTCTCCGTTTTCTTAACATATTGGTTATTTACAAAGCAGTAACATTTTTAGCAGGCACTCCTACTAATATACTATTTTCTTCTTCACAATTTTTACACACCACCGCATTTGCACCAATGCGACACCCACTTACAATTTTAATGTCTCCAAATATCTTTGCTCCTGGGCCTATATAAACATTATCGCCTAAAACTGGTGGTTCTCCACCGTTTGCTCCTATATTAACGCCTACATGAACTCTCAGATTTTTTCCAATTCTGCTTCTTCCATGAATAATAATCGGTCCAACATGGGCAATGCTTAATCCTTCATCACAAACATTCATCCCAATATGAATTGAGTACAAATTCGACATCCTATAAAGATGAAATTTGTAAAATGCATATCGTAATTTGTGTCCAGTATTGAAATGATATTCTGCATTTCTCAAATTATAAATATATCCGTAAAGTACATCTTTCTCGCGTATTCCAAACGGAAGCCTTATCCCCACCCCCTGGAAAATAAATATTTTTTTCCACAGCTAAGCAATGCTTCAATTTTTCTTTTGTATCAATCATTTTGTTTCTCCATTCTCAACACACGCAGCATCTCATTTTTTGCATCAGTTTGTATTAGCACAGGATCATACGGTAACCTATTTTCATAACATTTCTTGGCATAGTCTTCCGTTTTAGTAATAAAATGAGCCGGCACCCCCCCCCCAGACTTCTCCAGCCGGAACGCTCTTTGTCACCATACTTCCTGCCGCAATTATACAATCATCGCCTACAGTTACATTAGGAAGAATAGTCGCACCAAATCCGATAAAACAATTATTGCCGATTTTAATTGGGCCGAATTTGTAAGTACCCTTATACGGACCTTTCTCACGGAAAACCCATGTGGCACCGTCATGATTAAGAAACGTCACCTTTCCAGAAATCAACACATGATCACCAATTGAAATAAGATATGGTTCGGATCCCCATATAGGATTATCGACAAATCTGCTGTCTTCCCCAACCTTGACACCAAGGGATTTCGCATATTTGATATGATTTTGCCGTTTATACAGGTCTATAATCTTATGTACTATTTTTTTTACTAACATTAACATTTAACCTTTCTGCTCATTTTGGTTTTGGCATCATAAACTAGCATAAAGAAAATAAGCACAAAACCAAGATATCCATTCATTCCATATAACACATTTATCAGACCCTTGTATGGAATAAAGCAGGCAACTATGCATCCAATCACACCGCCAGCAATTGTAATGATCCTATATTTCTTAGTTCCTTCATTCGACACTTTCCTAACGCCAGTCCATAAAAGCGGAACAGCTGACGTATAAATTCCAGCACATATAATAATTGCAAATATTTGTGCAAGAATTGGTGAAATCTGACCAGCCAAAACTAAAGCTGGAATATCAGCCGCTGCAGTCACATTGATATGTCCAATTAATGCAACGCAGCAAACTGATGCGGCTCCAAAAATGAACAGTACCGATAACAGCATTCCTAAATTTACATTTTTTAAATTGTTTTTTGACCCAATTTCTGCCAAGAATGCTGCAAACCATAAAATAACAAATCCACCATAAGAAGCTCCAGATAATAGAGGATTTCCATTTCCGACCTGCGCCATAACTGACGAATAAACACCAGCATCAACAGCTTGAACATTGCTACTGTAGTTTGGTATTCCTGTAATAGCAGTATATATCGATACAATCAATATCATCGCTATTATTATCGGTCCAACCTTCCCAAGTGTTTTTACAATTCCTTCCAGTCCCAAAATAACTGTCCCAACTACTAAAGCTGTCAATACAATTGCACCAACACCGCTTGGAAGTCCCCATTGCTGTGTACATGTAGCGTTTGCTCCACCACACATAACAACAAAACTCATATAACAGAAAAAAGCTGAAAAATAATCAAAAAACACAGCAGCTATTTTTCCAAACTTTTTTCCAAAAACGCCGCAATATATTCCAAATATATCACCACCTCTTGCTATCTTAAGACGACTTCCATTTGTGGCAAAAGAGAGATTAGTGTAGATATAGATACCGGCAACTACTAAAATGACCCAAAAAAATCTCGAACCGTAAGATGCTTCATACTGGAGCACCTCCTGCATGGTTGCAAATCCTGCTCCTATATAAAAAGAAATGCACGCTCCACAAATTGATAAAATTTGAAATAATTTCTTATTCATTACTTATTATACACACATATGATCTATCCGTAATATATAGATCTTCCTTTCCGCCAAAATAAACTCATCTTTTAATCTTTTCCATCATCCATGCAAGAACAGGTTTAAAATCGTTCTTCCCGATATAGTATTTACAATTTGATTGTCTTAAATCATTAAGCCATTTTGTTAAACTAATTTGTTTAGTCTTAACTCTCGTTCGATAATCATACACTTCAACCATCGCAGTAAATTTATCCGGAACCTTTTTCTCTCTATCTTTTAACTTGACATTATTTTCCATGGCTTCAATCCACATTATTGGCAGTGGCATTTTTGCGCATGTTGATGCATAGCTCCATGTTGAATTTCTGAAATTTATTTCACCAAAATAGAATTTATCATCCTGATCAATTAAAAATTCTATTTCCATAATTCCCTCAAAACCAATTTCTCGAATCATTGCTTCCAGTTTCGACTTTAAATCTTCGTCTTTGAAATTAGTTACCGTCATATATGGGCTATATGTATCCGGCAGAATATAATTATATGTGGATGCAATAGTCACACAAAAATTTGTTCCTTTATTAGCACTGACAGCTTCCAGAGCCAACTCATTTTTTTTGTGTATATATTTTTGAAGCATTACACGAGAACTACGAATATGCTTGTATGCCTCCTCAAGTTCCTCTTGATTATTACATATAAATACATCCTTCTTCCAAGCACCGATTGTTGAAATAGCAGCTTTAGTAATCAAGGGATACTCTAATCCTTCTGGTATCTCCCCTTTGTCAACAACAACATTTTTCAGAACCGGAATCCCATGTTTCTCCGCAAGTTGAAGGATTGTGTCTTTACCCATGTAGTGCGTAATTCTATCTTTGTATCCGGCATTATAGAATATAAACTTGTCCTTAATCAAATCATATTTATGGTCAAGAAAGCTAGTTGTGATATCATCAGATGTAAATATATATGGCTTTTCCCTTTCATTTCCATATTCCTTTAGGAGGATTTCGTAACCCTCCTCTCTGTTTTTGACATAATAAACTTTCTGCAAATATTTACTCTTAGACGCTAGTTTTTCTTTACTATTTATAAAAATGCCAATGGATTTGATTCCACTCTCTCCTAAACTCCTTATAACTCCCAACGGATTGTAATGTTCTTCAGCAAAAACGATACATTTATGATTAGTCACCATATTATCACTCTCCCAATTCTTCATTTCCTGAATTTTTCGACTACCATCTTTAAAATATACTCAAATGGTTCAAAATGCAGGATATAAGATACTAATATATAATAAATCGCTCCAATTACAATTTGTGCAATCAGTAAAAAAAACGTCTTAAGTTCTAGCAATCCAACGCAATACACAATAATTCCCATTGATACTGCCACAAGGAGACTTGGCCCAATATCTAACACTTGCTCTTTGTATGAATATCCTATACATTTTTTCACATATTTCATAAACAATCCCAAACTTACAATCTCCGTAAGTAACGCTCCTACCGCAATCATAAGCACACTCTTCATTGCAAATACAGCCACAAGCAATAATACAACATCTGTTACATTTACTGTAATCATTATTTTTAAAGTTATATCACTTCTCCCTGTGGACATAATCGCTTGCTGACATGTTGTAGTCAAGGGTCTTACTAAAAAAACTAATGTTAGAATCTGAAGATATGGTACACATGGAAGCCATTTTTCTGATAGAATTACCTGAACGAATTCGTTTGCTACTGCAATTAATCCAATTAGAAGTGGTGCAAGTAAGTATGTACTTGTTCTTATAGACCTTCTGCATATGGTACGCATTCGATTCAAATCATCCTGACTTTTTGAAAGTACAGGGAATATCACATTGCTAATGGATGTATTTATATTAGTCACTAAAAGATTCGGGAATTTTTTACCTTGATCATAGTACGCCAGATCTGCGGATCCAAACTGTTTACCAATAATAAGGCTTCGCAAGTCTCCTTCGATAGTATACACAACAGTTGTTAGTAACACTTTCCATCCATAAGAAAGCATTGACTTTGCTCTTCTCCAGGAAAACTGTAGTCTCGGTTTCCAGTCATTTGTAATAAGCAAAACCATCGTATCAATAAAGCTGTTTGTCAAATATTGTGCTACCAATGACCATGCTCCCATCCCCCTATATGCCATAGATATACCAACCACAGCCGATATAACTGTACCAAAGGAAGTCGAAACGAAGAAACGTCTAAACAGCATTCGTTTCTGAATCCATGCACGCTGAATACTATTAACACCAGAAATCAGCAGTCGTAATCCAAGTACTCTTAAAATTGGACGTATGATGTCCATATCGTAAAAATCCGCAATAGCTGGAGCCGCAAAAAAAATAATCACATATAGAAAAAATGATGTTGCAACACTACAACACAGCATTGTATTTACATCTAATTCATCCGCATCTTTTTTCTGCACAATTGCGTTTCCAAATCCACCCGAAACGATTGCATCACAAAATGTGATAAATATCATCACGATAGATATTACTCCATAGTTTTCAGGATCAAGAAGTCTTGCTAATACAACGGACACAACAAGTGATACCAACTGTGCCATTATTCTTTCGCCGTAAGACCAAAACAGCCCTCCTGCTACTTTTTGTTTGTTACTTTCCATTTTTCATACTAGTCCTCTACTTGATAATCTGATAATTTACAACCCATGTACCCTTTTTGCTTTGCATATGCAAACAACTTCTCGATACACTCATATAACTCTTCAATACTTTTCTCATCTGGAAATGAAGGACTTCCCCCTGGCATCATCTCCGAAGAATGAAGCATAAACATAGCATAATCGCTATCATTACTAACAATATCTAATACTTTCTTAAGAGCAATAAAAGATGGATTTTTAGTGGGTCTCAACCAAGCATAACGAATTCTATTACTCCATTTCAATTCATGTGCAATCCCGTAAATGGAACGCATTGCATCCGTGGCAATGTATTTCATCGGTCGAACAGAAACAGGCACTTCCATAATTCCATCATATATTTCATATGGTTTTGTTGGACAATTACTATAATCAGAACCCGGTTTTCCTGTTGATCCAACACAAATTTCCCAATTCATAAACGGTGTAACAGAACAATCATACTTGTATCCATACTTCTTTAATAATTTGAAATAGGTGTCATCCGTTGACCAACGTCCACTTCTATGTGAAAGCATCTTAGTAGAAAAAGTGTTTTCCAATTTTTCGGTAATAACACGAATCTTTTCGTCCATAATGTTTTCCGGATACTCAAATAAATAATCCCTCTGATCATTTACTTTTTTCAATGGATACTCTGGTGGATTATTCCATGCATGAAGATGCATTCCAATTTCACAGGTATCCCTTCTCAAACAGTCTGTCATGTATTCTATGTAAAATGGATCTTCTGCCATTTCATAGTTTGTTAACCATGTGGGCTTAAATCCGAATTTCTCCGCAAGTTCCTGAAATCGCGGGATAAACCGTGCATTCTCTGTTGAACAAGGCGCATCCGGATTCCACTGCCCATCGCCTTCTGTATCAATTGTAATAATAAATTTTTTCACCATGCTAGTTCTCCTTTCAAACTAATTTTCAAACAAACCGTCTGCAAGGAAATCTCTCGATGAATGATTGCTTATTTTCTTTGCAGGCACCCTCCCTAAGGTGATTTTATCTTCCGAGAAAGATTTTGTAACCACTGCATTAGCACTCACAGCAATATCATTTCCAAGATGCACAGCTCCAATTACTTTTGCACCAGTAGCAAGGAAACAGTTGTCACCAATAATTGCAGCCTGTCCATTTTTTCCTGTTGCTCCAATGGTCACGCCCTCATGAATACGACAATTTTTTCCAATTCTTGCCGTATCGTTTACCACAATAGCTCCACAATGAGCAATTGACAATCCAGGTCCAAAACAATTGATTGGAATGGAAAATCCTCCACATTTTGCAACCAATCTGTATAGCCTTCTTTTATAAATAGAACTAATCTTTTTCAACTTGCCCGGCATACAGTTGCAATAGTACTCTGCCTTTCTGAGCAAAATTTCAAATTTCCAAATATTGTCTTTTTGCAACACAAAACCAGCTGGGCGCTTTAATGCAATACGGTCTTGTTCCAAATAATATAATAAATCTTCTTTACTTTGTATCGACATCTCGCTTCTCCTCATACGCCGAATAATACTTTAAATATATTTCCTTCATTTTTTTACTCATATTATGCACTTCATAATCTTCAATGGAAGCTACCGCCGTATTTTTATAAGAATCGTTCAGTAACGCATTACACCATGTCTCCGAAGTAGCATTTTTCCCCAGCTTTTGTGTCTGCTGCAAAAGAACACTTTCTTTTGGAACACCAGCAGACAAAACACACCTCGTTCCACATGCCTGCGCTTCAATTGCTACCAATGATGAGGATTCTGTATCAGATGTAACTGCCAAAACATCAGCCGCACAATAAAGTTTTGTTACATCAGCGATGTTACCAAGAAATCTAACAGATTTTTCTACGCCAAGTTTCTTTGCTAAATGAATAAGCCTATCTTTTTCTTCACCATCTCCAGCAATTATTAGAATCGATTCAGATTGTACTTGGTGAACTTTCGCAAAAGCTTCTAGCAGTAGGTCAAATTTCTTGATCGAGTTTAATCTTCCTACTCCAATTATGACAAATAAATTATCTTCTAGACCAAATACTTCTCTTCCTTCATGTTTAGAGCAGCATTTTCTCCTGATTTGTTCTATGTCTATACCATTACGAACAACTTCATACTTTGTAATACCATACCATTCTTTTGCTTCTTCTACCTGTGCCTCTGTGACACAAATAGGGATTACATTTTGACATTGAAAAGCATTTGAAATAATTTTTTTAATTTTTCCTGTATAACGATATGGACTGCTATGCAATGTATCAAATCGAACTGGAACTTTATTTTTTATAATTCCTGGCATCGTTACACCAAGGAGTGCTGAAATATGCACATGTACAACATCGGGGTTATAATCTTTAATTACTTGATCCCATACTTTTTTTGAAACTGGTCTCTGGAAAAATCTTTTGATATATGGAATCTGTAATTTTGTTATTGGATTATTCAAATAAACAACATTGTACCCCTCTCTTTTAATCTCTTGATCATACTTCGAAGTTGTTGGTTTTGTATATACATATAACTTGATTTCAATATCTGGATCATTATTGAAGTCTCTCAGGTAATTAATTACTACCTGCTGAGCTCCCCCATCTCCCATTGACCAAATCATATGCATTACTTTAATTTTTTTTTGCATTTTCTTCTATCCTTCATCTCTTCTACCTGCCACCTGCGTAATTAGCCATACATTTAGACTATAAATCAACAAGTCATCATTAAATGATACAATTCCGTTATTTCCATTATAAAATGCCATTAAAACAAGCATGCATATAAATACACTCCATTTTTTTGATAACAGTACTTGTACTCCCGGTTTGATAAAATACATCAAATATTGAACAACTGTAAATACAATTCCACAAACGAATGACCATTGTAAAAATGGATATTCCAGTGCCGCAACCATTGCTACATCACCGTATTTAAAAGCATGTCCTTCCATCATTTTGAAATCGACAATACCCTTTAACATTAAGGTTTCGAGTGATGAATTTCTTGCGGTTGACAAATCACCCGCTGCAAGCCCGTCCATAATACGTGATATAATTAAATCGAACGTGCCTGTTATATACAGTCCCAAAAATAACACAAGGATTGCTATCATATATTTAGCTTTTTTCAATCCTATATTACATAACAAAAGAAGCAAAATAGCCAACATCAAGCCAGACTTACTTCCACATATAGCAATTCCAAACAAAGCTGTAAAAACATCCAAAATATATGTGGAATTTTGCTTTCCATATTCATCTTTTTTTATTGTCGTCCATATTAGCAGCATTAGAAAAAAAGCTGCATTTTCTAGTGCATGACCGTAAAAAGAAACAAATCTTCCTGACCTAATGAGAGAAAGCAAAGTATTACTTTGATATACATTAACCCATAAATTCTGGATGGTATTACCTAAAAGTTTGTCTAAGATCCAGAATATGCACATCAACCGACATACTATCTGAAGCACTTTTAGCCACGCATCTGAATAGCGATTAATTTTATCTACATCAACTATTTTTGTACATATAAAAATTGCAGGGAATATATATACGAATAGCAATAAAATTCGTCTTACACTACTCCACTCATTTCCTTTTATATAGAAAAGCAAAAAGGTAGCAACAACTGTATAACAAAACCATACTGCTGCATTAAATATACCTTTCTTATACTTTGTCGGAAGAATGAGAACATTTTTTTGACTACCATAAATCAAACCAAAATAAACCAAAAAATTAATCAATGCCAATGATCCTAATATACGTTCCCTTAATATATATGGAAAAACAAAAATTCCTACGCAAAATGTAATTATTGGTATATCTTGTTTTCTTATCCTTAAATGCGCCATTAATACTTTCCTCTCAAATATCACACTCTAAATAGTACATTTTTCCATTCTTCAAAAATATATGGATCTGTTAATTTTTTCCCTGTTAAATATGCATTTTTCCCAAGTGTTTCACCTCTACCAATGACGAGCTGCTTCATTGCTTTTTTCATACCTTCGACATCATTTACATCTATAAGTAAACCGTTCTCACCGTTACGAATCAATTCTCTTGGTCCCCCCGAAGGACAGTCAGTCGAAATAACAGGCATTCCCATGCACATTGCCTCAATCAATGCATTTGGCATGCCTTCATAGTCTGAAGAAAGAATGAAAGCAGCAGAATCATTAATGGCATTAAGAACATCTTTGTTTCTTCCAGGTAAAGACACCGAGCCTTCGAGATTAAGTTGTTTAATGAGCTTTTCAAGATTAGTGCGCTCTTTTCCTTCTCCGTAAATAATCAATTGATAATCTTTTTCTTCTTTGTGAAATTCCGAGAAAGCCTTAATTAGCATCGGGAAATTCTTTTGCGGTTCCAAACGCCCCACAGCCGCAAACACCTTTTTTCTTTCACCTGTGTATGGTTCTGGAATTCTCGTTGCATCCACTGGATTTTGCAAAACAACCCCTTTTTTCTGTATATGCTCTGAAAAAAACAATTTCGCCATTTCTGTCTGAAAAATTATGCCTTTTGCAAATGGATAAGCCAATTTTCTTAAAAATCGTGTGATTTTCACATTTGGCATGACCCATGGGTTATTTCTCTCAGAAACATAGACTGGAATTCCTGTACCTATCAATGCTAAAATTGCATAAATGCCCGTATCTTCCGGCATAGTCAATACAACATCTGGCTTATTTTCTTGAATAACACTTCTGATTTTTTTATATCTCAGTACTCTATCAATTGCTTTATTATCTGATTTTTTCCCAATTGCAACAACTTTAACTTTTTCATCGAGCGGATACATGACTTCTCGTTTATCGGTAGTAACTATTCTGCAACTGACATTCTGTTCAGCAAAATAATTAGCCAGCTGGGCAATTACTCTTTCTGCTCCACCGGAAGTCATTGCTTTAGTTATAATATCTATTTTTTTCATGATTCCTCCATTACAAACGGCTGAATCACAAATTATTCAGCACCTTTGTGATATCTATATACTTGCTCTTTCCAAAAGGCTCATAAGAAGCCATTATAAACTCGTGCTTGGGGAACTGGTGAATAACCGTGTACCCCCCATTTTCATTTGGCCAGTGCTTACAAGTAAAGAACACCTTATTCTTAAAAGGCGTCTCCATAAACTTGTTCACTTCTGTCTCTGTGCAACCATTTTGGTCGTTAAACTTCACCAGTAACTTATTCCAGTTAATTCTCTGCACTCGACGTTCCCATTTTTCTCTTGCTTCCTGCTCACTATGGTAATGTAAGAAGAAGATTTCAATCGAATTTTTCCCATTAGACAAAACGCCCACAGGATACGAACCAA
The DNA here is from genome assembly GCF_003460565.1 of Blautia sp. AF32-4BH. Classification (NCBI taxonomy): domain Bacteria; kingdom Bacillati; phylum Bacillota; class Clostridia; order Lachnospirales; family Lachnospiraceae; genus Blautia; species Blautia sp. AF32-4BH. The sequence goes on from NZ_QTVL01000005.1 coordinate 16,618, forward strand.
ATCTCTTATCTCCTGAAATCTGCGGCATATCTTTCCAACGAGATTCTTCAGACTTGATAAAAGTCAATTTTCCATTGACATAGCCTTTTAAGTCAGACAAGAATTCAATATAATCTTTTGCAATAAAGAACATTCCAACCGTAGGCGATTCTTTGGGCAGGTTGTAACTTTCATAAATCATCCCACCCCAACAGTTATTAGAGATAATCGTGAAATCTGTAGATTTCAGATGCTTTTTTCTATGGTTTGCCAAACCAATTCGCCAGAATTTTAATACTTTTAGTCTCAATCCTTCATACGTCATTTATCTTCCCTCACACGCATTTACATAAATTTGACGCAACTTATCAGCATTTTGTTCTATGTCGTACCCTTTTTCTTTAATTAAAGCTATATTGTTCGTTGAGTCTTCTTCTCTGTTTCTTGTCTTATATCCCAGCTTTTTTACTGCTTCTGCCCACGGAGCAGTAGAATCTATTGGCAGAAAAACACTGCTCCCCGTCAAGTCAGCCTCTTTTGCTACCGTATTCGATACAGCACAAATAAGACCTGCCGCTTGTGCCTCTACCAAAACCACTGGCAGTCCCTCATGTAATGACGGGAGTAAAAACAAATCCATTGCCTGAAGATAATCTGATACCTTCAAGGTTTTTCCTAAAAATATTACTGCATCATCCAATCCTAGAGAATGCACTTTGTCCTTAATTATAGGCATCAGCATTCCATCGCTAATTAAAATCAATTTATATTTTGGATTCTCACTATGTACTTCTGCAAAAATATCAATCAAAAAAGAATGATTTTTTTGCTCAATAAAGTTTCCGACATGACCAAGCAATACTTCATCATCTTGTATTCCAAGCGCTTTTCGTACCGTATTACGCTTTTCTTCAGAGAATGCATAATCTTTTGTTTGAATCCCATTGTTTAAAACAGTAAATTTCTTATCTCTATACAACCACTTTCCAGCATCTTCACCACATGCCAACCTAGTTGTACATAATTCTGAAAATATTGGCCACAACAGGTTATGCATGAATGGATGCATTGTTGCAGTATTGTGTGAATGCGTAATTCGAACTTTTACTCCTCCAAGCGCTACTGCAAATAGTTCGATTGCCATATTTGCACTGTTACCATGTATATGAACAATGTTGTATTTTTCTTTACGGCAAAGCTCCAAGATTTTGCAAAAATAATTAACAATATTTTTCTTATGAAATACATAGCATCTCAGATGACTTTCCTCGAAAAAGCTACGGTATTCATCACTAGGTTCATCAATAGCAACAAAATCCATCTGAAGATTTTTCTTATCCATAGCCTGATAATAATTCTTTATTACCGCCGATATACCGTTCAGTTTGAATCTAACCGTATTAATCACTAAAACTTTCATTATTTACTTTCATCCCAAAATGCTTTCAAGTGATTTCCTGCATTACAATGAAGCACTTCACCAGAAATGCATTTCGAGGCATCACTCAAAAGGAAACATGCAACTTCTGCTACTTCCTCCGGGAGGAAAGTCCTGCCGGAAGCACAATTTCTATACAGATTACCATCACTTGACTCAGCATAATCTCTTGTCATTTCCGTAAGAGTAACACCCGGTGCGATTGCATTCACACGAATTCCTTGCTGGTATACTCTTCTTGAAAACGCACCAACCATGCTGTTTAATGCTGCATTTGTCATCCCATACGGAATATCATATACTTGATCACCCGTTTCAGATGTTATATACAGTAGTTCTGCATTTGGCTGTCCTTCCTTCGTTTTCATTTCAAGAAAAGCCTTTCCCAGGAAGTAGCCCGCACGAAACTTAGTGTTAAACTGTTTATCGAATCCCTCTACAGTCACATTCGTATAAATATTTTCGTGCAAAGACACTCCGGCATTGCTGACTAAACAGTCAATCCTGCCACCCAACAGTTCTTTTACCTTTTCCAAGAACTCCTTGCTATGGGCTACATCGCAGACATCTGCAACCACGGTCTTGCAATTGCTATTTCCGAGTTTCTCTGCTGCAGCATTCAATTTATCAGCATTTCTTCCGGATATAACAACTTGTGCACCCTCAGAGATGAATTTTTTAGCCATTGCAAATCCAAGGCCACTTCCTCCTCCGGTAATGACAATCTTTTTGTCCTTCAAAATGCTGCCTAATTGAATCTGTCCAACATTTACCTGTACAAATGCATCTGGCTGAGATGCCAAAATAAACTTTGCAATTTTCCTGATAATTCTTTTATAGCCCATACCGTAAGCTCCTTACTTCTTAAAAAGCCCTGCAATTTTCTGAGCTTTCTCCTGTCCTATAGTTGCCTTGATGAATTCCTTACTCCTACGAATCGTTTCAGACTGTACATCCTTCGGTCTGCTGAGATCAAAGAAATCATAAATCACATCCGAGTCCGTTTTCATTTCTGTAAACACTTCTAAGAAAACTGGCTTCTCCAAATCGCTGCGCATGAATTCCTTAAGAGCTTCCCGCATAGATTCTTTGTCATGTGCGCTCAAATAGATAAAGTTGTTCGATTTAACCCACCCCTCAGCCTTAGTATGATGCCTTGCGGTTGTGTGCAAATCACTTGCCTCATCTTTCCACATGTGATTGAAGTAAAACTCTGATCCGCCCTCATTATTAATCAGCAAAATATGAACATTATTCTTAATATGGCGCAGTCTCATTGCATTCATATCGTAGAAAAATGCCAAATCGCCAATTACGAGATAGCTTTGTTTATTTCCCGCAGCGGCCTGTCCCAGGAAAGAAGACAAACAGCCATCTATGCCATGTGTCCCAATATTTGCATAGGTTTTAATTCTCGGATTAAGCTTAAAGAAATTCGTAATACGAATACTATCGTTAATGCTCAAATGCAATACAGAGTCTGCCGGGATTTTTTCTACAACTTCTTTAATTGCATACACATGCGAATACGGGAAATCCGGGTAGATAACCGAATCCACATATCTCTTCAGTCCCTGATAATATTCACAGTCATTCGTCTGATTTTCGTCAGCTACATTTACACAATATTTGAAGAAATATTCTGGCTTGCATTCGAAAATCGTGGTAATGCTTTTATAAAGATCAACAACCCGGCCATCTTCCTGAACCAGCCAATGTTCAAACTCTCCTGCAAACTTTCTAAATTGCTCTTTAATTCCTGCAAAAATATTGCCACCAAAAGAAATCACAATATCCGGCAAGAATTCTTTTACCTTCTTTGGGATAACATACCGTGCATCCATGCAAACATTGAGATTCAAACCTTCTTCTATCTCAATATTAGACATATACTCAATTGATACCGCAGAATTGTACTTTTCAAAAAATCCTTTTAAGCTTTCCTGAAGAGCAGGACTAACATAGCTGTTCTGTCCACAGGTAACCAAAATCCGCCTAGCTTTTTTCAGTTTTTCAATTTTCTCTTTCCATAAGTCATCAGCATCATCTAAGCAAAGAAGGTCAATCTTCGTAACCTCTGGGAGAGTCTTAATATTAAAAGAATTGTTATAGGACTTCATCGGAACATTGATATGCACCGGACCAGTTCCATGATGATTCAACTCTAGTAATGCTTCATTGACTAGTCGCTGACAATAAATTTCATCATCGCGATTATTAATAATCGGAAGATTAACTGATTTTCTTACATGTCGATCATACATTCCAACCTGATCAATCATCTGATCTTCCCACTGACCAAGCATTTCAGGATCACGATCACTGGTCAATACAACGATCGGTACCCCCTGATAAAATGCTTCTGCAACAGGCGGCCAATAATTACAGGTTGCCGTAGAGGACGTACAAGAGATTACAACCGGTTGGTTCAATTCCTGCGACAAACCAAGTGCAAAATAACCAGCACTTCTTTCATCAACTACTGAATAGCAATGAAAATCAGGGTCTTCTTCAATTGAGTGAACAAACGGAACATTGCGACTGCCCGCAGACAGAACACAATGTGTAATGCCATATTTCTTCAGTAAAGCTATAATAATCTGATAGGTTTTCAGTTCAGTATACATATGTCATTCCTTTCCTTCAGGAGAGATTTTTTCTCAGATACTCCTTCGCCACTTCTCTATGTGCTTTCAACTGCTCATCAACTTTCGCGTAATCAATCGCCTTTTCATTGATGTTTTCTGTATCTTCAATTTTCGTTGTCATCCGATTGGCCAGTCCCAGTCGTTTTAGCAAATCGCTCAACTTTTCTTCATTACCATAGCTGTTACCTACACTCTTGCGAATCAATGTTGTAAACGGCCGATGTGTGATCACCGAGAAGATGCTGCCGTGGAAGGTATCGGTAATAACTTCTTCTGCATTTCTGAAATAGGCCAGAACCTCAAAGGGTGAGCAGTCCACGAATCGGTCTGCACATTTTTGGATACCACCAATTGCATATACCTTCAAATTCTTTTTTTTTGCATAAGCAGCAATCCAATCTGCCTCATCATTGGAAATACGACCTGCATACGCGTACAGAATCAAATACTTCTCATTAGTCTGAACCTGTGGGATTTTGTCGCAGCAGTTCATGTAATCATAGGTCAGAACCGGATCCAGATTGTACACTGGTTCTTTCCCAGTGAGCTGTTCTACAATAGTTCCTGAATTAGCATCTCGTACAGAAATCGCGTCAAACTTCTTCAACAAAGCTCCGACTTCATTGGCCTTTTTATACTTTTCCAGCTTTTCCAATGTGGTATTGCCGAAAGACGCTGCATAAGTGATAAGTTTCTTAGCATAGTTATTTTTCCCAAACAATTCTGGCGAATAGCCCACATTGGAATTTTTTTGAATACAATTAAAAACCTCGTCACTGCCAATCACAAGACAATCCACTGTCGGATTGTAGTTCATTTCGTCTGCAATTCCCAAAAGCGGCATATACTTTCGAGCAAAGGACTGTTTATATCGGATGAACGATAATTTGTGTGCAAGAGGAGCCTGATACCGAAAGGTTTCCAGCCCCTTTTCTATCTTTCGGACAACCTTGTTTTTACTATCTGCATTTTCTGCAATTACTGGAGCACCTACATGGTAGTCCACAAATTCTACATTACAGCCAACTTTCTCAATTAGCTGTTTCAATGCATACGCCTGCAAAAACGAACCGTAATTTGCAATGCGCTGCATCGACATGATTCCAACTTTTCTCATCCATCCATCCTCAATACAATTCATCTACCAGTTTTTCAAGTTCTTCATTAAACTTGGCATTATTACTACTCATACCATGTCCCATGCCGGCAACAATCTGATCATAGTTCGTTATGATATCTCCCAGTGTATTAATGTCCTCCACCGGAATAATCGTTCCCATTCTCTGAGCCACGTTTCTCGCAAACTCCACCTGATGATCGTTCACATGCTCATTGAACTGATGCTGACGTGGCACAACAATAGGAGTCTTACCTATCTGTAGTGGCATGATAAAACTTGCCGGGCCACCGTGAGTGATTACAATACGGGCGGCGGCCACATTTTTCACCATCTGCTGATATGGAATCAACTTACTCCACTGACAGTATTTCGGCTCGTATGTACTAAAGCCAGTCTGGATAATTACATCTTCGTTTATAATGCCGTCTTTCTTTAATTCATCTATTTTCTGAATCAGCCGATTAAATGGCTGCTCATGTGTTCCTACCGTCACAAATATCATTTTCTCGTCCCCTACTTAGAATATACTTCCCAGATTAACCGCTTTCGGATAAACCTTTTTCTGCTCTTCCCACTGCACAACAAACTTGTCCACAATGGGATAAACCATCTTTCCTGTCATTGTCGGTTTATCAATTCGATCAAAAACCTCGATGTAGACCAACTTTGCGCCCATCATTTTACCAATATAAAAAAACGGGACCGCAACTGCTGCACCACAGGAAATAATCAAATCTGGCTTTTCCTTGTGTAACACATTCCATGCAATCTTGGTATTCTTAATAAGAGCCTTTAGACTCCGGTTTGTCGGATAATGACAAGGATACATTTTTTCACCTTCAAGCAGACTTCTTGCATCCTCTTTATCAAATGTAACCCAAAAATGATTCTTATCTTTCCAAAACGGTTTTAACATATAAAGGTGGGTTAAATGACCGCCAGATGAACCCACCAAGCATACCTTTATATTTTTATTATCTTTCATCTGACACTCTCCTCTAATCTTCTTTATCCCTGCTTAGTCACGCTGGAAAATATCTCTAGTGTAAACTTTCTCTTTCACATCATCGAGGCACTTGTCATACCTGTTTGCGATGATGGCGTGGCTCATTTCCTTGAACTTATCCAGATCATTAACCACTACTGATCCGAAGAATGTCTCGCCATCTTTCAGAGTCGGCTCATAGATGATCACAGTTGCGCCCTTGGCCTTGATGCGCTTCATGACACCTTGGATAGAACTCTGACGGAAGTTATCACTGTTGCTCTTCATGGTCAGTCGGTATACACCAACAACAACTTCTTTTTCCTTGCTCTCATCCCAGCTGTCATTCGCTTCATAAGCACCAGCAATCTCCAGAACACGGTCGGCGATGAAGTCTTTTCTTGTTCTATTGCTCTCAACGATTGCTTCGATCAGATTTTCCGGTACATCGGCGTAGTTCGCCAGCAGCTGCTTGGTGTCTTTCGGCAGGCAATATCCACCATAACCGAAGGAAGGATTATTGTAATGAGTACCAATACGAGGATCCAAGCAAACACCGTTAATGATTTGCTGTGTGTTCAGTCCCTTCATCTCGGCATAAGTATCCAGTTCGTTGAAGTAGCTGACACGCAGTGCCAGATAGGTGTTGGCAAACAGCTTAACTGCCTCTGCCTCAGTAAAGCCCATGAACAAAGTGTCAATGTTCTCCTTAATTGCGCCTTCCTGCAGGAGTTCTGCAAAAGTGTGTGCTGCCTTTACCAGTCGAGCATTATCCACGTCGGTTCCGACGATGATACGGGAGGGATAAAGGTTATCATACAGAGCCTTGCTCTCACGCAAGAACTCCGGGCTGAAGATGATATTGTCGCAGTGGAACTTCTCACGAACACTTGCTGTATAACCAACCGGGATGGTACTCTTGATAACCATAATGGCTTCCGGATTGTATTCGATGACCAGTTTAATGACAGCTTCCACTGCAGAGGTATCAAAGAAATTCTTCTTGCTATCATAATTTGTCGGTGCGGCGATGACTACAAAATCAGCATCACTGTATGCTTCCTTCGCATCCAACGTTGCGGTCAGATCCAGTTCCTTTTCTGCCAGATACTTTTCAATGTACTCATCCTGAATCGGAGACTTTTTGTTATTGATCAGCTCTACTTTCTCAGGAATGATATCTACTGCCGTCACCTTGTGATGCTGAGACAGCAACGTAGCAATAGAAAGACCAACATAACCAGTACCAGCCACAGCAATCTTTAAATCCTTAAACTCTCTCATTTCTCTATCCCTCTAATTTTCTTTATTTATAAAACTCAGCGTACCACTCAGCGAACTTCCTTAATCCAGTTCTCAGACTTGTACTCGGTTTATACCCGAAGTCACGCTCCAGTGCGCTAGTATCTGCATAGGTCACAGGCACATCACCCGGCTGCATCGGAACCAGTTCCTTGTGTGCCTCGAAGTCATAATCTTCCGGCAGAACTTTCGCTCTTACTAACTCCTCACTCAGAATCTGCACGAAGTCTAGCAGGTTCTCAGGGTTCTGATTACCAATGTTGTAAACTGCATACGGCGGAATCGGCAGACCATCCTCGCCATTCTTCTTGTCAGGTGCTTTCTTCATCACACGGACAACACCCTCAACGATGTCATCCACATAAGTAAAATCACGCTTGCAGTTGCCATAGTTGAAGATTTTGATAGTTTCGCCCTTCACCAGCTTGTTGGTGAATCCGAAGTAGGCCATGTCCGGACGACCTGCAGGACCATACACGGTGAAGAAGCGCAGTCCAGTGGACGGAATGTTATAGAGCTTCGAGTAGGCATGTGCCATCAGCTCATTAGATTTCTTAGTGGCTGCATACAAAGACACAGGATTATCTACCTTGTCATCCGTGCTGTACGGAACCTTCTTGTTGGAACCGTAGACGGAGGAAGAAGAAGCATACACCAGGTGCTCTAGACTCTCGCAATGACGGCAGGCTTCGAGGATATTGAAAAAGCCGACCAAGTTAGATTCCACATAAGCATCCGGGTTGGTGATGGAGTAACGCACACCAGCCTGTGCAGCAAGGTTGACGACCACAGACGGCTTGTACTTCTCGAACAGCTCCGTGATCAGCTCCTTGTCGGCGATGTTGCCTTTGACAAAGGTAAATGTGGGATACTTAGCCAGCTCATTCAGGCGGAACTCTTTGAGTGCCACGTCGTAGTAAGCATTCATGTTGTCAATGCCGATGACCGTAGCAGAAGGAGCCTCCTGATAAATTCGTTTCACAAGGTTGGAGCCTATGAAACCGGCTGCACCTGTGACTAAAATCGTTTTATTATCTAAAGTAACTGTGCTCATATGTATTCCTCCATTTCTAAGTGTTTTCTTATGCTGTCGTATCCAATCACCCCAGCAATCAATACTTTTCCCGATATTTCGTCTATTTTCCAACATATCTTTATCCAGACAAGTTCACTCAACAAAATCAGTTGCATCTTCTTCCGCATTTCTCCGGCGCATATTCATACGCCGCACTCTCCACCCTCTACATCAAAGTGTTATGTTATTGAGTAGACCTGTTTTTCTACATCTATTTTTCCAAATTTATCCATTCCATCTTTTTGTAATAATCATACAAACAAACCCATCATTCTTATTGCAACCTGCACAATGATTTATTCATTTTTTATGATGTCTACACGACAGAATATTAGTAATTTCCGTCCGTTACTCAACGCCACGCAGATAAATGCAGTTATCAGTATTAACGTCCTACTGCACAAAACATGATTTTCACAGTAAAATGCGGCGTATATTTATGCAAAAATGCCTATTATCGCATGTGTATTACGCTCCACCATAGACCATCAGACCTCAACTGATTTTGTTGAGTAGACATTGCCAGTTATATACATTCCGTTTGTAATGATACTTAACATATTTTTGTGACTTACGGCCTATTAAAACAGCATTTAGCCTTAGTCCAATAATATCATGTACATTCTAGCTTATTTGCTCCAGTTTGTAAACATTATGAAGCAACTTTCTTCACAGAATGTCGAACTTTTTCCTATTTGTTTCTTTTATCATTACCATTATTTTACATAATCTCTATTCGCGCAAAAAAGGATTAGCAACCTTTCGAAAATGACACGTTCCTAATCCCTTTTATTTTCCTATCCTATTCCATTTCTTTCCTTCTCAAAATATCAAACCTATCCAATTCCACGCCAAGATCAATCCACAATTTCTGCTTCGGATGCGGCGCACTCTCCATCTGGTTCCCTTCATCATCCCAGATCCCCTTCACCGTAACGCGGACATTCTCCCCATCCGGTTTCATCACTTCAATCTCTTCCCCAACCGAAAACTTATTCCTCTGCTCAATCGCATATCTGCTTTTTTCATTCTTCTCCCCAACAATCCCCAGATACGTATACTCCTTCACATACGTATTACTATCATAAATCTGGCTCTCATGATCCGGCTTTCCATAGAAAAATCCCGTAGTAAACTGCCTGTACGTACAGTTCGAGATCTGATCCCGATACCACTCCATATTCTCCTCATACTTCTTAGGGCTCTCCAGATAATCATCAATTGCCTTCCGATACGTCCTTGCCACCGTCGCCACATACAGCGCCGTCTTCATTCTTCCTTCAATCTTATAACTGTCAATCCCCGCATCCAACAAATCCGGGATATGCTCAATCATACAAAGATCTTTCGAGTTAAAGATATACGTCCCTCTCTCATTCTCATACACCGGCAGATACTCCCCCGGTCTGGACTCTTCCACGACCGCATACTTCCACCGGCACGGATGTGTACAAGCCCCCTGGTTCGCATCTCTTCCCGTGAAATAATTGGACAGCAGACATCTACCCGAGTACGAAATACACATCGCCCCATGAATAAACGTCTCGATCTCCATCTCCTCCGGAATATGCTCCCGAATCTCTTTGATCTCCGCCAGCGACAGCTCCCGCGCTGTCACGACGCGCTTCGCCCCCTGTTCATACCAAAACTGATACGTCCCATAGTTCGTATTATTCGCCTGTGTACTGATATGCCGTTCAATCTCCGGGCACACTTCCATGGCGATGAGATAGACTCCCGGATCGGAAATAATCAGTGCATCCGGCCCGATCTCTTTCAATTCGGCAAAGTAAGCCCGCACGCCCTCAAGATCCTGGTTATGTGCCAGAATATTCGCGGTGACATACACTTTCACTCCATGCGCATGCGCAAACTCCACGCCTTCTTTCATATCTTCCATCGAAAAGTTCTTCGCCTTCGCGCGGAGTCCGAAGACTTCTCCGCCGATATATACGGCATCTGCGCCGAAGATCACTGCTACTTTTAATACTTCCAGACTGCTGGCTGGAACCAGTAATTCCGGTTTTCTCATGTTGTTTCCTCTCTCTTCTCATGGCTTTTCATCGTGATCGCGATTCCATCTCCCAGCGGCACGACCGATGTCAGCAGCCCTTCATTGTGTGTCAGTTCAAATAAGTATTCCCGCATCCGTTTGTGGATCGTGCGGTTCCGGCGTTCCACGGCGAAGCGGGATTCGATGACGTCGCCGTCCTGCAGCACGTTGTCGGTGATCAGTACGCCGTTCTTATCAAGGACACGCAGGACTTCCGGCAGGAAGTGGATGTACTGTCCCTTGGCGGCGTCCATGAAGATAAAATCATACGGCCCGTCCAGGGTTTTTAAAACTTCGGCGGCATCTCCCGGGATCAGGGTAATGCGGTCGGCAAAGCCGGATTTTTCGAAGTTCTCCCGTGCGATCGGGATGCGTTTTTCGTAATTTTCTATTGTGGTAATCTCTGCGTCCGGTTCGCCGTACTGTGCCATGAAAACAGCAGAGAATCCTACGGCAGTTCCTACCTCCAGGATTCTCTTTGGCTGTTTCATCTTTAAGAATACTTTTAAAAAGCTCTGCATTTCACGGCGAATGATCGGCACTTTTGTCTGTTTGGCCGTCCGCTCCAGATTTTCCAGAAACGGGGTGTGGCCGGTGTCCAGGGAATTGATGTAGGTTACCATTCGTTCGTCTATTATCATGTAAGATTCCTCTTGTTTTGCAAACGTGCGTTATTCCGCGGACGGCTGTCCTTCGGTGTTGACGCCCGCCAGAATTTCCAGCATTTCATTGACGGTCTGTGCGGTGTTCAGCACGTAGGAACCGTCCTTGATGCCGCCGTAGTAGCCGGACAGGCGGTACTGGACTTCGAAAACCAGAAGGCTTTCGTCGATCAGTCCGTTGTCTTTCAGGAGTTCGCCAAGTTCTTTCGCCTCCATGCCGGAACGCACCTGTACGGTGACTTCCTTTCCTTTTCCTCTGGATGCGACTGGCTCCTCGGCAAACACGTCATGTCCAAACTGATATGAAGTTTTCGCTGCCAGAATGATCACAAGAATCACGCAGACGTAAATGAGCAGGCGCACGGTTCCTTTCGCACCTGTCAGCGCTGCGCGGTATCCGGCATCCCTTTTCTTTTCGGACATGGGCGCTCTCCTTTTGATTTTCGGTTTTAGATTTCCGGTACTCCGATGCGGATTGCCTCTGAAATGCAGTCCTGCACCTTCTGTACCATCTTACAGACCTCGAGTTCCGCTTCAAGATAGGCGTTTGCTTTCTCGCTTTTGCGGAGTGCGTAGGAATCCCGCTCCAGGGAATCTACCGCATCGTAAAGGTCTACGTTTTCGGACTGCTGCAGTCGGTAGTTGCGGATTCGATAGTCGTCGACCCAGCTTTTTAAGTCCGGGTCTTTTTCAAGTTCCTCTTCCATCCACAAGTAATTCTGATATGCCCTGCTCTCCCTCATTTCTTCGATGAGCGCATCCAGACATTCTGTTACTTTGTCCATGGTATTTATGCCTCCATGATGATCGGAAGGATCATCGGTCTTCTCTTTGTTTTCTTCCATACATAATCGCCGAGGGCATCTTTGATCGTGGATTTGATCTTGCCCCAGTCGGAGATATTTTTGGAAAGGCAGCCATCCAGCGCCTCTTCTACAACTTCTCTTGCCTCGCCCATCAAATCCTCGGATTCGCGTACATAGACGAAACCGCGGGATACGATGTCCGGGCCGGCCAGAAGCTGGTTCGTTCTCTTTTCGAGAGTCAGTACAACGACCATGATTCCGTCCTCGGACAGATGCTGGCGGTCACGCAGGACGATATTTCCTACATCACCAACGCCGAGTCCGTCGACCATGATGGCTCCGGTGTGGACTTTGCCAGTTACTGCTGCGCCGTCCTCATCGAGTTCCATGACATCACCGGAATACATGAGAAAGATGTTCTCTTTCGGGATGCCGAGGCTCTGTGCTACTTCTGCGTGTGCTTTTAAGTGGCGGTATTCGCCGTGTACCGGAATGGCGTATTTCGGTTTTACCAGGGAGTAGATCAGTTTGATTTCCTCCTGGCAGGCATGTCCGGATACGTGAACGTCCTGGAATACGACGTTGGCACCCTGTGCAGACAGTTCGTTGATGACGTTTGAAACGGCTTTTTCATTTCCCGGGATTGGGTGGGAACTGAAGATCACGGTGTCGCCCGGCAGGATCGAGATCTTTTTGTGCAGGTGTGCCGCCATACGGGACAGTGCTGCCATGGACTCGCCCTGGCTTCCGGTGGTGATCAGGACAAGCTGCTCGCCGGTGTAGTTTTTCATCTGCTCCACATCGATCAGGGTATTTTCCGGGATATTGATGTAGCCCAGCTCCTGCGCGATGGAGATGATGTTGACCATACTGCGGCCTTCGATGACAACTTTACGGCCGTATTTATAAGCAGAGTTGATGATCTGCTGCACACGGTCGACGTTCGATGCGAAGGTTGCGATGATGATTCGGGAATTCTGATGCTCGGCAAACAGGCCGTCGATCGTCTTTCCTACGGTCCGCTCGGACATGGTAAAGCCAGGCCGCTCTGCATTGGTACTGTCGCACATCAGTGCCAGAACGCCTTTCTTTCCGATCTCTGCGAATCTCTGCAGGTCGATGACATCACCAAAGACTGGTGTGTAGTCGACTTTGAAGTCTCCGGTGTGGACGATGATGCCAGCCGGGGAGTAGATTGCCAGTGCTGCTGCATCTGCAATACTGTGGTTTGTTTTAATAAACTCAATACGGAATGCGCCCAGGTTGATGGACTGTCCGTGTTTGATGATTTTCCGTTTTGTGGTGCGGAGCAGGTTGTGCTCCTTTAATTTGTTTTCGATCAGGCCAATCGTCAGTTTGGTGGCGTAGACCGGCACGTTCACTTCTTTTAAGATGTACGGCAGCGCACCGATGTGGTCCTCGTGGCCGTGGGTGATGACGAAGCCTTTGACTTTGTCGATGTTTTCTTTCAGATATGTTACATCCGGGATGACCAGGTCGATACCGAGCATGTCGTCTTCCGGGAATGCAAGTCCGCAGTCTACGACGATGATACTGTCCTCATACTCGAAAACGGTGATGTTCATACCGATCTGTTCCAGACCGCCAAGCGGTATAATTTTTAATTTACTTCCATTATTCTTTTTCAAATAGCACCTCCGCGCATGTTTTCCAAACGATTCCGTTACCGGTACGGCTTCACGCGCGCATCCCCTGAGCGTCACTTCAGGCTGATGGAGCATGTCCCGCACCTGCAGGATTTGCCCTTTAAAGCGCTGTCCCGGTCCCGCTTTGTCTGCGTCCCGGTATGGCTTCAAAACGGCTGGTTCAATAGGTGATGTCTGCCTCGTCATCCAACATGGAAGCAAATACGCCGGAAACGGCATCGAATTCGGTGTCGTCTTCTACCATAACATACTCTGCCTCTGCGTCGGTGTCGGTGGAGATATCCTTCAGAATATAGGCATTTGCCTCGTCGTCCTTTGAATCGGATACCAGAATATAGTTGACTCCATTGATTCTGGTCTGCTCTTCCACGTAAAATTCTTCTTTGCCGCCATCATCTGTTACAAATGTTATTTTTTCCATACAATATTCCTTTGTTCAGTTTTCCTGTGATTCCTTCTGATGGGAAAGATAGTCCAGATATCCCTGCAGGATAAAAACAGCTGCAATCATATCTACGTACTCCTTGCGGTTTTCCCTGCGGATTCCGGTTTCCATCATGGTGCGGTCTGCTTCGACCGTTGTCAGCCGCTCGTCCCACATGACAACGGGCAGGCCTGTCCGTCTCTCCAGCATTTCTTTGAACTCGAGAGATTTTTCGGCCCGCTCTCCGATGTCGTTGTTCATATGTTTCGGGAAGCCGAGTACGATTTTTTCCACGCCGTACTCTTTTGCTATCTCTTCAATCCGGGCCAGCGTCTGACGCAGCTTATTCTCCGATTTTCTGCGGACAATTTCGATTCCCTGCGCAGTAAGACCCAGGGCGTCGCTGACTGCCACCCCTACTGTTTTTGAGCCGTAATCTAATCCCATTATTCTCATAGTAATTACGCTCACTTCCAGGATTCATTTTTGATGTACTCTTTTAACAGTTCCTCTACCAGTTCATCACGCTCTACTTTCATGATCAGGCTTCTGGCTCCCTTAAAGCTTGTGATGTACGTCGGGTCGCCTGACATGATATAGCCTACGATCTGGTTGACTGGATTATACCCTTTTTCTACCATGGCGTTGTAAACGGTTTCGAGTACCTCTTTTACCTGAATCTCCGGCTCTGTTTTTACTTTAAAATATTGTGTGTTACTTAATCCTGACATTCTTTTCACGTCCTCGTATTTATTGATATCATTTATATTCTAATACATGTTATGGGAAATTTCAATCGTGAAATTGCCCAACTATTTGAATGTTACAGTTCACTGCATCTCAGCGAACTGTAATATTCAAAGCCCGCATGGAAAATTTTGCTTTGCGAAGAGGCGGCAGCTATTTCTGATGTTATTTTATCCCTGAAAACGCCGCATTATTCATATGAATTGGAAGTAAAAATCATTTCCAGGATTCTCTGGGCACAGGCGGTCAGGTCTTTTTCCTCGAGATACTGGTCATTTTCGGCACTCAGCGCATCCAGGATTTCGCGGCGGTCGGTTTCGGTTCCCGGCATCACAAGATCGTTTCCGGCAGCAATGCATTTTGCGGCAGAGGAGCCTCCGTCGGCGTTTGTTGTGGTCCAGTCTGTCATGATGATGCCGGCAAAGCCCCATTCCTTTCTTGCAGCGGTTGTGCACAGATCGTAGCTGTTGGCGGTGTGGACACCGTTTACCTTGTTGTAGGAGGTCATGATCGCCTTTGGCTGGGATTCTTTGATTGCAATTTCGAAGCCCTTCAGATAGATCTCACGCAGAGCGCGCTCGGAGACGATGCTCGATACGCCGCGGCGGTTTTCTTCCTGATTGTTGCAGGCGTAATGTTTGATGGTCGTTCCGACCCCGTGCTGTCTCTGCACACCGCGTGTGAGAGCTGCTGCGATGATTCTGACCAGAATTTCGATTGAATTTTCTCCCGCCCTGTTCTATACTAATGTAAACAAATGTAGCTGTTTTTTATTCCAGATAACTACAAAATCGGAGGTATCACGCTTTATGCATATGACACAAATTCAATCTGTCTTAAACGAGAAAAAAATCACGTTTTCCTATACGGAAGAGGACAACTGCGGAAGCATCGACTTTGAGCACCGCGGTCTGCGGTATCATATCTGGGAATTTGCAGACGATGTGGAGCCGGTCGGCGTGGAGACCAATCTGCGGTATGCAGGGCGCGATGAGGAAATCGAAGGCGATTACGATACGATTCTCGCAGAACATTTAAAGAAAGAATTTTAAGCGATTTCATTTCATTTTTGGGAAAAGATGTGTATTTTATGACGCCAGTTCTTCAACCACAGCTCGAAAAAGTCACGCTGGAACAGTATGAAATGCTTCCAGAAGAGAAACGCTTCGAAGTTTTTGACGGTGTCGTCTACGACATGGCAAGCCCTTCGCAGGTTCATCAGGCACTATCCATGCAGCTTTCTACACTCATCAATACTTACATTCTTCGCAAAAAATCATATATTTTCTAACGCTGCCAGAAACAGCTCATAGAAGTCATCTTCCCCTTCAAGCGCCGGGGAATTTTCTCCGCCGCCATTGGTGCTGCGTTTGATTTCTGCGTAAAATTCTTCACCTGCCATGGCAAGATCCATTTCATAGATGGAAACGCCATAGGCATGGCAGATTTCGCAGAATGCGTGGATTGGATTCGGATTTTCCCTTGTCTGAAGCAGTTTTTCACGCAGAATGGGGTCTGCCTTTGCTTTTTTCTGCCAAGCTTTTGCCTGCACTGCAGGGAAGTTCTTTCATCGCCATGATTGCTGTTCTCAGACATCTGCGAGCCGTAACTTTTCTCAATCAGTTCGTTTTTTGTCAATAAATGATTTCTTGACGCTTTCAGATCTCTGTGATACAGTAATGGCAGAAACGAGGTGATTGCATGAAAAACACATTTGAGCAACAGATTTACGAGATCTTTGGAACAACGGACCCAAAGGAGCTGCGCAGGCTTTCCAAAGACGCGAAACAATACCAGCAGTTAGCGAAAAAAGAAGCACTGCGCCATGCGGCTGGAAGAAAACCAGCTTTTTCGCTGCCGCAAATCATTCAGATGGCTGCCATGCAGCAGCAGGGAAAAAGTATTGCCGAGATCGCGCGCACCTTTCAGGTCAGCAGGCAGACAGTATACAATCAAATTGCCCGTGCTCACTGTTTCAGCACGGATCCCGATGTCAAAACGCGGATGTGTTTTCTTTACCGCGATCAGCTTTGCACAACGATTGATATCGACTTCCGTCATGAGAAAATTGCAATCCAGAATTACACAAAAAAAATTCCGCTTCGTGCCTTTGGCGTTGTGGAGCATCCGACCTGGGATGATTTTACCTGGTTTCTGGAAAGCCGCTGTTTTCCCAAAACACGCGATCATGCCAAAGATATTTTAAAAGAAATGGGACTTCCCTTTTATGATCCGCTGCTTATCATTGAAAAAACAGATGGGCGAATGGCCGGTGACGAGCAATGGATCCTGATTCTGAAGAATAAGGAGGCACGCCATGGAACAGATCCGTCTTGATAATCAGCTGCCTGTCAAAAAAACAGATCACACCTCAAAAGGGGACCAGCTCAAGTGGAAAATCGGTAATATCTGGTACAAATCCGACTATATGGGATATGAGGGACTCTCGGAGACACTGGTGTCTCATTTACTGCAAAAAAGCACTCTTTCCCATCCGTTTGTCCTGTATCAGCCTGTTCGGATTGCATACCGCGGCACTCTCCGCAGTGGCTGTTCCAGTCCTGATTTTCTAAAAGCAAATCAGATGCTGATCCCATTGGAAAAACTGTACCGTCAGAATACCGGAGACAGTCTGGCAATCTCACTTGCTGCTTTTTCAGAACCTGCGGAACGCATTCGTTTTCTGGCAGACCAGTTAGAAAACATGACGGGAATTCAGAACTTCGGCGCATATTTGACCGCTATGCTGGAAATTGATGCCTTCTTTCTGAATGAAGACCGGCACACCAACAACATCGCTGTTCTATATGATACAGAAACAGCGCAATATTCTCTAAGTCCCCTGTTCGATCAGGGTTTATGCCTGTTTGCAGACACCAGCAATGACTACCCTCTGGATCTGCCGATGGATGTTTGTATGGAACGCATCGAAGCCAAACCTTTCAGCTCTGATTTTGATACACAGCTGGATGCTGCGGAGGAATTATACGGTATCCAGCTTCACTTTTCCTTTACGCCAAAAGATGTCCGCACGGAACTGGCTTCTCTGGCCGATTACTACCCTCTGGAAATCCGCCAGCGTGTTGAGCAAATCATACGCCGACAGATGCGCAAATATGGATATCTGATGCGCAGTTAGAGACAAAGTAAAAACAGTACAGAAAAGTCCCCACGCTGTGTGTGTCTTCTGTACTGTTTTCTTTTTTGACCTTTTTACACGATCTTATGCTATTTTCTTGAATACCGGAATCGAATCGATTGGTGCGGCGGCAAGAACGGTCTGTCCTCCTCCGTACACTTTTCCGTCTCTGGTGTCTTCCCAGCGTCCTGCCGGAAGATATACTTCACGCTCGAACTCGTTCAGATGGAAAATCGGCGCTACCAGGTATTCGCTTCCGAACATATACTGATCCTGCAGCTCCCAGCATTTTTTGTCATCCGGGAACTCGTAGAACATGGTACGGATCAGCGGAGAACCGTTTTCGGATGCTTCGTCATACAGCTGTTTGATGTAATCGTGCATGCTGATGCGGATGTCGTAATATTTTTTCATGATCCGGTAATTTTCTTCTCCATAGCTCCACAGTTCATTGGACTGGCCGGTATACAGGTAGCCGCCGCCAAAATCACGGTCATCGAGCGGTGGAATGTTGTGCGGTCCGCGGTCGCCGTGCATACGAAAAACAGCAGAGTAAACGGCAAACTCATACCAGCGGATCAGAAGCTGCTGGAAATCCGGGTCGTTGACATCATCTGTCATAAAGCCGCCGATATCGGTTGTCCACCACGGAATGCCGGCAAGACCCATATTAAGGCCGGCCTGGAGCTGATCATAGAAGGCTTCAAAGGTACTCGGCACATCGCCGGACCATACAACATTTCCGTATTTCTGGCTTCCGGCCCAGGCGCAGCGAAGCAGGTTTACAATATTTTCTTCTCCTTCTGCTTTCATGCCGTCATAGAAGACACGGCTGTACAGCTGCGGATAGATATTGCTGCAGGAAAGAGCAGGTCCGTCGATATAGCGGTAATGATCGAAATCGTAAACGCCGAAATCCGGTTCTGAGTTGTCCAGCCAGAAGGCATCGATTCCAAAATCATAATAGTTTTTCTTGCAGACTTCCCAGACGTATTTTCTGGTTTCCGGGTTGAACACATCGATTTCCACGCAGTCCCCCTGGAAATCATACGTCTGCAGGGCGCCGCGCTCTGTTTTAATCAGCAGGCCGCGGTCCAGCATCGGCCAGAAATTCTCGCTCTTCCGGTCTACGCTTGGCCATACGGAAACGATAACTTTGATTCCCATGGAATGCAGTTCGTCCACCATGGCTTTTGGATCCGGCCAGTATTTTTCATCGAATTTCCAGTCGCCCTGTACGGTCCAGTGGAAGAAATCGATGACAACCTGATCGATTTTGATGCCTTCCTTCTGGTAGCGGCGTGCCACTTCAAGCACTTCCTCCTGCGTACGGTAGCGCAGCTTGCACTGCCACAGGCCCATACGGTCCTCCGGGAATTTCGGCGCGCGGCCGGTCACTGCGGTGTAATTTTCCAGGATCTCTTTCGGTGTATCGGCTGCGGTCAGCCAGTAGTCCATATCTTTGGTCGAGCGTGCAGTCCATTCGGTGTAGTTCTTTCCGAAGGTTACCTGTCCGACAGCCGGATTGTTCCACAGCATACCATATCCTAAGCTGGATACGGCGAATGGTACGCTGATCTGGGAGTTCCGCTGCGCCAGCTCCAGGGTGCATCCCTTCAGATCCATGTATTTCTGCTGATACTGGCCCATTCCGAAAATCTTCTCTTCGTCGTTGCTCTCAAATTTCAGGTTCAGGCTGTATTCGCTTCCGCCGATCACACCTTTCCACTCACGGTTGACCGTTTTTAAGCAGCGGCTCTCTTTGCTGATCGTTCCGTCGTAGCACCGGTGATATTCTCTTAAAATTTCCTGATCTTCTTTGTAGAAGGTGATAACGCCTGCAAAGTTGACCACAGCACGGAGTTTTCCATTGGTGATCGATGCGCTGGTTCTTTTTCCCATCGATCCGTCGATTTCCAGATGATCGACCTCAAACTGCTCTGCTTTTGCCTCTGTTTTTTCCGGCACTTCGGTCAGTGCCCAGTCCTTTCCGGAAAATCCCGGAAGCATCGTTGCGCGGACACGTAAGGAATCTTTTCCCCACGGCTCAATCCGCAGTGTTTCTCCGTTTGCCTGTGCAATTAGTACACCATTTTCTGTCTGAAAACGCATTGTTTTTTCCTCCTTTTTGAAAGGAGAGGTCACAGAAAAATTTTCTTTTCCGTGCCTCTCCCTCCCCTATATTCTTACATTCCGATGTTTATGCAACAACAACTTCGCTTGCATCTGCTGCCAGAACAGCTTCTTTCTTTTCATTTCCGACGAAGACTTCTACTTTCAGTTCGGTATGTGCGCCTTCTACGGACACTTTCACTGCATCGCCGTCTTTAACTGCTTTCACGGTGAATACGGTGTTTCCGTGGATATCCGAAACCTTTGTCTCGGCTGCGTCTTTTAACTGATATACGCAAACAGTTGCGTGGTCATCGTAGTCGTAATCCGGTCTGGTGTCGCAGTTTCCTCTTACTACGATGCTGTTCTCTCTTACATACAGCGGCATGGAGAAGTAGTCGTAGGTTCCCTGATACCATCTGCCGCCCTCTTTTGTCTCGCCGGTCAGAAGCTCAGTCCAGGTGCCTTCCGGCAGGTAGTACTGTGCAACTTTATCCTCGCGGAATACCGGTGCAACCATAAGGGCATCACCTAACATGTACTGCTGATCCAGATACGGAACGGCCGGGTCGTTCATGAACTCGAATACCATCGGGCGCATTACCGGGGTTCCTTCCTCGTGTGCCTCTACAGATTTCTGGAAAATGTACGGCATCAGCGAGCATTTCAGGTTGGTGAAGAATTTTACTACGTCGCAGGACTCTTCGTCGAACAGCCACGGCACACGGTAGCTTGTGGATCCGTGCAGACGGCTGTGGGTGGACATCAGTCCAAATGCGCACCATCTCTTGTACAGATCCGGTGTTGCGGTGCTCTCGAATCCGGAGATATCATGGCTCCAGAAGGAGAAGCCGCTCATCGCGAAGGAAAGACCGCCGCGCAGGGTTTCTGCCATGGACGGATAGTTTGCAGAGCAGTCGCCGCCCCAGTGTACCGGGAATTTCTGGCTTCCTGCTGTTGCACTTCTTGCAAACAGAACTGCCTCGTTCTCGCCTTTTACTTCTTTTAACAGATTGAATACTGCCTGGTTGTACAGGTATGTATAGTAGTTGTGCATTGCCTGCGGATCGCTTCCGTCGTGGTAAACAACGTCAACCGGGATTCTCTCGCCGAAGTCGGTCTTGAAGCAGTCTACGCCACAGTCCAGAACAGTTCTCAGTTTATCGGTATACCATTTGACCGCATCCGGGTTGGTAAAGTCCACAAGGCCCATACCTGCCTGCCAGTTGTCGGTCTGCCATACGCCTTTTCCGTCTGCTCTCTGCAGCAGATAGCCGTTTGCAGCGCCTTCTTTGAAGAATGTGGTTCCCTGTGCAATATACGGGTTGATCCATGCACAGATGTGAAGACCTTTGTCGTGATATTTCTTTAAGGTTGCGCGGATATCCGGGAAGCATTTCTTGTCCCACTCAAAATCGCACCAGTGGAATTCGTGCATCCAGAAGCAGTCGAAGTGGAAAACGCTCAGCGGAATATTTCTCTTTTCCATTCCCTCGATGAAGGATGTGGTAGTCTCTTCGTCGTAGTTTGTGGTAAAGGATGTGGACAGCCACAGACCAAAGGACCATGCCGGAGGAAGTGCCGGACGTCCGGTCAGTGCGGTGTACTCGTTCATGATCTTCTTCGGTGACGGGCCGTGGAACAGATAATATTTGATTCTCTCGCCCGGTACGGAGAAGCCGACATACTCAACTTTTTCGCTTGCTACTTCGAAGGAAACGTTGTCGGTGCTGTCAACGAGAATACCGTAGCCGTTGTTTGTCATATAGAATGGTACGCATTTGTATCCGATCTCGGATGCAGTACCGCCGTCTTCATTCCAGGTATCGACAACCTGTCCGTTTTTCACGAATGGGGTGAATCTCTCGCCAAGGCCGTATACGCACTCACCTACGCCAAGGGACAGCTCACTTACCATGTATGGCTGATATTTTTCGGTCATGTAGTTCGGTGCCGGCAGCATGGTGCTCTGCTTGCGATCCCATCTGATATAGGAAAGGTTGCGGAATCCGCTTCCGGTCAGGACTTTTCCGTCTGCCTCGAAGGTGTAAGCGAAGATTCCTTTTCTCTGTACGCGTACCAGTACGCTTCCGGTGTCGAGAACTGCCTCATCGTCGTTGATGGTAACGGTTACGTCCTCGTATACGCTCTCTGTTTTGTCGAAGGACGGAACTTTGTTGTCGTAGGCTTCATAGTGCCATGCTTCCATGGAGATGGTATCCGGTGTGTGTGCCACGAACTCAACGGTGATGGTCGGCAGGTTCAGGGTCATACCTCTGTGCTCGATCGGGCGGGTGGTAGCCAGGATACGCATACCGCCTGGGATCTGCTCTACTTCATAAGCCTGCATTGCATGGGATGCATTTGCTTTTTCACTCGGAAGCCAGTAACCTTCTGTGAATTTCATCTTTTCATTACCTCCTGATTTGATGCGCCCGAAACAGAGGATGAAAAGCGCTCTCTTTTCATCATTTTTTACAGAATTCCTGTTTCAGGCTGACGTTTTTTGGTAATTTTATCCTACCACACTTTTCCTGTCGAAAACAGGGAGGATTCTGTGAAAAAATACGGCGATATTATCTTTTTTCCGGTTTGAACCTTTTTCTGGTTCCAATATGCAAAACGGGAGTGTGTCCCGCAAAAGTATCCTGTTTCATTTCCAGTTACTTTTGCCGGGACACACTCCCATCTTTCTTCTTTTGTTTTTTCTTTATGCCACAATCAGATAGGCAACAACTGCCAGCAGGATCTGCAGGATCACAAAGCGGATCACAACCTGACTGTCGGACCATTTGTATTTCAGGCGGACATGGTCATGCAGCGGTGTTCTTGTATTTTTGAGGATCGCGATTTTCAGGAAACGGAGTAAAAATACTTTGACAAGACCGATTCCTCCGTCGACGATCATCACGCCTGCCATCAGCAGATATAAGAACGGATGGCGGGACTGCATGGCAAGGATGGCGATGTAGAAGCCAAGTGCTCTCGAACCGGCGTCTCCCATCAGCATGCTGCTCGGCGAGGTATTGAAATACAGGTACGCGAGAAGCGCTGCCACGAACAGGTAATTGGCTACGGTGAAGCTTCCAAGGACATCGTGGAAAATCATACTGAACGCGAAGATAACCACGCAGGAAAGGCTCGCGCAGAGTCCGTCGACACCGTCGGAACAGTTTGTAACGTTGATCGAAATCCAGATCAGGATGATGCCGAGGATTATGTAGACCACTTTCGGAATGGTAAGGGACATGCTTCCGAAGCAGATCGTGGTGGAATTGTAATTCACAAAGGTGATGACGGTCACAATGGAGATGACGAGGTCAATCGCGCCTTTTTTGTAATCGCTCCACGGGGTTTCGGATGCATCATCGAGGTAGCCGCTCAGCATGATGCAGACGAGCAGGATCGCGTAGATCACATACTCGGCGCCAAGAGGCAGGAACAATACGCTTCCGATCAGGAAACAGATGACGATCACGAGGCCGACGCCGCGCAATTTTCCGCGGGAGAGGCCGCCGTTTACGGCAAATTCTCTGCCGTGATCGCTCGGCAGAAAGGAAAATGGATGCTTTAACGCCAGAAAGGTCAGCAGAAAGGTGACCACGATTCCCAGCATGGCGATCTGGCCGGGATTTAAAAAATTACTCCATACTTGATACATACGTTTTCTTCCTTCACTTTTCTTTAGATTGAGTTTGCACGAAGCCGTATGTGACGTGGCTTTGTGTTCATTTATTATAACAACTTCATACAAAAATTGCTATACCCAATTCGGGGGTTTCGTGATAAGATAGTGATACACTAAGTTGAACAAAAAAGGAGTTTTTTATGCCACGCAAAGATCATCTGCCGCGCCAGACACGCCAGGAACACATCACGCTGCAGCCGAACCGCAGCATCGAATTTCGTGTAACCGACGATTTCGGCAGTTTTTCGCCGCCGCACTGGCACGACGCGCTGGAAATCATTTATATTCTGGAGGGTTCCTCCATTGTCACGCTCTCGGACCGCACAAAGACCGTCCTTCCGGGGCAATTTCTGCTGATCAATTCCGGGCGTATCCACACGGCGCGCTGTCCGTCCACGGGAAACCGCTCGATTCTGATGCAGATTCCGGATGCGTTCCTTGCGAACTATCTGCCTGATCCGTCACAGCTCTGGTTCTCGATTGACTACGACAGTACGAATCCGGAAGTGCAGAAAAATATCAGCCAGTTCCGGCGTCTTCTGCTTTCGATGATGCAGCTTCATGAGGAAATGCCCGACGGCTATCTGCTGACGTTCCAGCGGGAGCTTTTTACGTTTCTCGATCTGCTCTACACGAAATTTTCTGAGAAGAGCCCGCTTGCGCACCACCCGATGAGCTCCCGGACGCAGACACGGCTCGATACGATTCTGACGTACACGCAGGAAAATTACCAGCGGCCGATTACGCTGAAGGAGGCTGCCGATGTTGTCTCGCTGCAGCCGGAATATTTCTGCCGCTTCTTCCGCCAGAACATGGAAACGACGTATCTGGAATACTTGAATTCCTACCGTCTTTCCCGCATCTACCGCGACCTGATCGCCACGGATCTGCCGGTCGGCACGCTCGCGGAAAAGCATGGCTTTACAAACGATAAGCTGTTTCACCGCCTCTTCCGCGAGCGGTTTCACACGACGCCGCTGCAGCTTCGGAAGGCAGCACGCGAGAAAGGATCCTGATAGCTTTCGCTGTTTTTATATCTTTGAGAATGGGAGTTTAACACGATGACAAAAGAAGAACTGGCGCTTGCCGTCATTGAACGTTTGAAACAAGAATATCCTGACGCCGACTGTACGCTTGACTATGACCAGGCGTGGAAGCTGCTCGTCAGTGTCCGCCTGGCCGCACAGTGCACCGATGCGCGGGTCAATGTTGTGGTGGAGGATCTCTACGCAAAGTATCCTGATATCGATGCGCTGGCAAACGCGACACCGGAGGAAATCGAGGAAATTGTGCGGCCGTGCGGTCTTGGAAAGAGCAAGGCACGCGACATCAACGCCTGCATGCGCATGCTGCGCGACGAGTACCACAGCCAGGTGCCGGATGACTTTAACGCACTTTTGAAGCTCCCGGGCGTGGGACGGAAAAGTGCGAACCTGATTATGGGCGATGTATTCAAAAAGCCTGCGATTGTGACGGATACGCACTGCATCCGGCTGTGCAACCGCATCGGGCTCGTGCATGACTGCAAGGATCCGAAGAAGGTGGAGATGGCACTCTGGAAAATTGTGCCGCCGGAAGAAGGAAGCTCGCTCTGCCACCGGTTTGTGGAGCACGGACGCGAGGTCTGTACTGCGAGGACGACACCGCACTGTGAACGGTGTGTGCTCGCGGATATCTGTGAGAAGAACGGCGTAGAAAAATAGCATTTTTCTATGCGTTTCCATGCGAAAAAGGCTTTTGCATACCGGACAGATTTTTCTGATTCTGTCCCGGCTGCAAAAGCCTTTTTGTTTCTATTTTTTATATGACCGAAAGAAGTCCGTCAGCGCTTTCAGCGTTTTCCCGAGCACCTGCACTTCCTCTTCTCCGAGTTCCGCCATCACGGCATCCGTCATCTGCTCGTGGAATTTTGCGTGATGATGGAATGCCTGCCGTCCCTTTCCGGTCAGGTGGATGTAGACGATCCGGCGGTCCTTCTCGCTGCGCTCCCGCTCGGTGTAGCCTTTTTTCACCAGACTGTTCATCGACGTTGTCAGCGATCCGACCGTGATGTCGAGCTTTGCCGCGATCGATGACATATTGCCGCCCTCCAGGCCGACGGCTTCTATGATGTGCATATCGTTGTTCGTCAGATCCTTGAAATCCTCGGTGATGATCGCCTCTTCTTCCAGTTTTTGTATCTCGTGAAACAGATGGACCAGTGTCTCATTGATGATTTCTCTGTTATCCACTCCTCTTCCCCTTTCCGTCTGTTCTGTCCCTTCTGAACAGGGTTCCGCTCTTTCTGTCTGTATTGTATCAAAAAAGTTCCGGACAAACAATACCAAAAACTGCCTGGGAAACGGCGGATCACTCCGTGCCGTTTCCCAGGCAGTTCTGTTATGTTTGATTCAATTACATCTGCCCTTTTTTCTTTAACCGTGCAAAGCAGATCATGAAAAAGCAGATGCCGTATACGGTTGTGATCGGGGTGGACATGCCGACGAAGGTCAGGTTCGTATTCGGCAGGTGTGAGAAGAACAGCGCCAGCGGAATACGGATCAGGCAGGCGGAGGTGATTCCCTGGATCATAACCGGGATGCTGATGCCGCGGCCGTTGAAGTATCCGATGCTGCTGAACAGCACACAGGTCAGAATACATTCCGGTGCGAAACCGCGCAGGTAAGCGGCGCTCTGCTCGATAACGGCCGGATCGCTCGTGAAGATTCTGGAGATGACACTTCCACCGAAGAAACCGATGCAGAAAATCACAACTCCAAGAGAGCAGCCCGTTGCGATTGCGGTGAGGAAGCCCTTCCACGCGCGGTCTTTCTTTCCGGCTCCGGTGTTCTGTGCCACGAATGCTGACACAGACTGCATCACAGAGGACGGGATCAGCATGATGAATGAGGTCAGCTTCTGCGCCACACCGTATCCGGCGGACGGCATAAGGCCCATGCCGTTGATGATCGAGTTGATCACAAGGAAGGAAATCTGTACGGTCGTCTCCTGCAGCGCGATCGGCACACCGACGTTCAGGACTTTCTTCAGCTCGTCATGGTCGATGCGGCAGTCTTCTTTTTTGAATTCAATCGGCAGATTGCCTTTTTTCAACACACCCATGGAGGCGATGACAGAAATCAGCTGCGCCAGAACCGTCGCAAGCGCTGCTCCCGCAACGTCCAGTTTCAGCACACCGACGAAGAACAGATCTCCGGCAATATTGGCTGCGCAGGCGATGCCGACGAATAAAAGCGGCAGATTTGCATTACCGACTCCGCGAAGCACGCTGCTGATGACGTTGTACGCGATGATGATCAGAATACCGCCGGAACAGATCCGCAGGTAGAGGACGGTTTTGTCAAAAGACTCCGCCGGGACCTGTAAAATATTGGCGATCGGGCCTGCGAACAGCTCCAGAATCACCGTCATGACGACACCGATGATGGCGAACAGAACAATCGAGGTTCCCACGGTTTTGCCGGCCTTATCCGGCTTGCCCTCGCCGATGTGCTGGCCGATCATAACGGTCGAACCCATCGCAAGGCTGGTGATGATAAATGTTACCATCTGCATGAAGTTGCTTCCGGTTCCGACAGCGGAAATACTCGACGCATCGCCGAACCAGCCGACCACGAGAAGGTCGACCGCACCGTAAGCCGCCTGCAGAATCAGCGCGCCGAGCACCGGCAGCGCAAAACGGATCAGGGACTGGAAAATCGGTCCCTCTACAAACGATACTTCTTTCTTATTTTCTTTTGCCATTGTTTTTCACTCCTTTTATTCCCGGCATCGTTTCCTGCATCCGTGTGATTGCATGCACAAATTCGTCCACCACCGCGTCGTCCAGATCTGGCAGGCGGGATGCCCATTCCCCGTGAAAGTGCGTCACGCGGAGTTCCACAAACTCTTTTCCCTCTTCGGTCAGTGTCAGGTTGATCACGCGCTTATCTTTTTCATCCGCCTGTTTCACGAGAAGATTTCTCTCCTCCAGTTCCTGCACCAGCTTGGTGATGCTCGGCAGCGTTGTGTTCATATAGCTGCTGATGTCGCTGACGCGGCAGAAGCCCTGCTTTTTCTGAATCTCATTCACCGCATCCAGCACATGCACCTGCCGCGGCTTCATACCGTCCGGCAGGTCCGGGAGCTTCTCGATCAGACGCTTTGCATCAAAACACGCATCCAGGAACTGCTTTAATTTTTCCTGTGTCATGGAAAAGGTTCCTTTCTGTTTAAAAATTAGTTATCTTTAGTAATTACTTTTGATAAGTATAGCAGGAAATGAAAAAATGTCAAGAGGGAACTGATGATAAAAAAGAGCTGATTGAAAGTTCTGGCAATGCCAGATTCTTTCATCAGCTCTTTTCCATATCCATTTGTCACTGTTCAATGAGCTGCATTTCGGTGCCCCCCGCCGGATTTTATGCTTCTGATCGTCTTTTCCAGTACCTTCATCTCAACCGGTTTTGAAACATGGGCATTCATACCGGCTGCCAGAGAATGCTGGATATCCTCAGAAAACGCATTGGCGGTCATAGCAATGATTGGAATTGTCTTTGCCAGTTCATGGGAGCTTCTTCGGATTGCTTTTGTTGCCTCATAACCATTCATAACCGGCATCTGCACATCCATCAGGATCATGTCATAATCCCCCGGAGCAGACTGCTCAAATGCCTCTAAGACCCTTTTACCATTTTCACAGATTGTACACTCTGCACCCTCAATCTTTAACAATTCCATCAGGATTTCTGCATTCAGCTCATTGTCCTCTGCACACAGAAACCTCATTCCTTTCAGGACATTGCCAGCCGGTTCATCCTTTTCTGCCTGTTCTGCTGAAGAAACAAATCTATCTTCTGCTATTCTCAGATCTATAAGAACCTCAAAACAGCTTCCCTGGCCCAGTTCACTCTCCACATCAATGGTGCCTCCCATTGCTTCAACCAGATTTTTGGTAATAGCCATTCCAAGACCAGTTCCCTGTATCTTATTCGTCATAGAACTTTCAGCACGAGTAAAAGCATCAAAAATTGTATCTTTGAAATCTGCCGACATTCCCATGCCATTATCGCTGACCAAGAAACGGTACTTTGCGTAGACAGATGACTTTGTCTCACATTCTTCTACCAGAAACTGAATTTTTCCACCTTCCTGCGTGTACTTCACTGCATTAGAAACCAAGTTGCTGAAAATCTGCATCAGATGAACCTGATCTCCGTTCACCCACTCGTGCCGGATGTTTTCTTTTATGATTGTAAGAGTCTGATTTTTTTCGTCTATCTGTGAATGGAATATGGTATTGAGTTCTGTAATAAAATCCAAGATGGAAAAATCGGTATACTTAAAAACTGTTTTTCCTGCCTCAATTTTGCTCATATCCAGAACATTATTAATGATTCCTAACAGATGCTGTGATGAAATGTCTATTTTATCTGCATACTCTATTACTTTCGCTTTATTACCGGCATCATGTCTGATCAATGATGTCATGCCGATAATTGCATTCATTGGTGTACGAATATCATGTGACATATTGGACAGGAAATCCGTTTTCGCCTTATTTGCATTTTCAGCGGTCTGCAAGGCTTCCGTTGTAATGTCCTTTGCTTTTTTCAGTTTTTTATTGGACTCCTCCATATCCTTCATTGCCTGCGTCTGAATCTCATTATTTCTTTTTTCGTATTCAGCTTTTTGCTCAGCAAGACTGCGTCTGGAAATACTGTAGAATAATCCGGCAAAAAGCAAAAGTATAAAACCTGCCATGAGTATTGTTTCAAACACTATTGTTTTCTGATAGTCTCTTAGTACATTATCTACAACACTTTTTTCTACAATACAAATCAGCATGGTGTTATTATTTTCTATCGGACAGTATCCCAGATAGTAAGGTTTGTCACTTTCCACAAGTTCTACCCCCTGTTCTCTGCCATCCAGCTTTTTTTGAAGAGAATCAGCCTCTTCCTCAGTGATAGCCTGATCTCCTTTTAAATGCTTTAACAAGAAATAGTTCCTGAAAAATTTATCTTCTTTCTGATTTGTATAAGTAATATTTCCGTCGTTATCCAGCATAAACAGATACGCATTCCCGTTATAGCTTTTCACACTTAACATGGAATCTAATTTTGAATGATCATACAAGGTTCCAATTGCCGTATAAGTTTCCCCCTTAATCGTATATTCCTGACATGGAATTGCAACCAGATAACCATCTTTTTTCTTCTGGTTGTAATCAAGAGAAACCAATTTTCCAATATTATATCCGTTCCTCAAATCCAACAAAAGTTTACTTGGCATGTCAACCCGAAGTTTTGTTCCATCAGTGGTTATTGCCTTTCCATTTTCCTGGAGAAATATAAGTGTACTTTCAGATTCTTTCTGCCATGCCTCAAAGAACTTCTTGTTTCTATCCAGTTCAATAGATCTCACTCCCTCTTGAGTAAGAAAATCCTCAAGCATATGCAGCCGACTGTAGTATCCATTCACCTGCAGATCATAGGTCTGCTGTATCTGTTCAACAACTGCTCCCATACTGCTTTTCCCGTTTTCTGCGATATAGCTGTTCATCCTGTTCAAAAGGAGCTTTACAAAAATTAAGTTTAAAAAGATAAGAATTAAAAAGAACAATGGTACTATCATCTTTTTTCTTTTTGTTTTCGCCTGTTCTGTTCCCACTTTTATTTTTCAACCTCTATATAATCTTCCGGTGCTGACGGCTGCTGTCCGTTTTCCATTGCTGCGGTCCATGCACTTGATAATGTTGTGTTACCAAGCCGCCTGATCTCACATTCCGGATTTATTTTTTTCAAAACAGACATTGTGGTTTCTGTAAGAAGAATAGAGTACTCCTTTTCTTTGTCGATTTTTTTCTTATTTACTTCTATGTCCTTTAATGAGAATCCGTTTTCCTCCTGCCTGACGATTATTTTCATACCGGATGCAATTGGTAATTCATATTTATTGGTTATATGGAATTTTTCATCAGAATCAGCAAGATATTTCTCCGCAAGTTCATAAATCTCTTTGCCATTGATTTTTGCCAGGTATAATGGTGTATCTGAACTCTTTGCTGTCATCAGACCAACCCGGCTGCAGGTACACTCCCCTTTGTAAATGGAGGAAGTAAAATAATAATATGGTGCCAAAGCCAGCTGAGCATCCTTTTCTTCTCTAATCGTAGTTAAAATAGAAGATGCCGCATCACGACCGTTTTTATCATTTAGCGAAATGGAATATTCATTTTCAAAATTAACTGTGGTTTCTTCTTTTGAATCCTTACTGTTCATTGTGCTGCGAAAAGCATCATAAGCCTGTGTTTCATCCATTTCCCCTGACAATAATCCGTGAACAGCCTCAAGACTGGCATAAAATGATTTTTGAGCAGAATATCGGATATAAACAGAATTATTATTAATTTCATCTTCCAGTCCAGGTACATCTTCCATCATGTTTGGAACATCTACATTTAATGAAATTACACCCTTTCCATCTGCGATCAATGTTTGTCCTTCTTTTGAAATCATACACTCCAGGACATCGAATGCCAGGTCCAGTTTTTCCTGATCTTTTTCCAGTTCTTTGTTAAATGCAATATTCAGAGAAGGGGTCATATTTATAAAAGCTTCATCCGAAATCTGTGAAAAAAACGGTATACGAGTTAATTCTGCATCCATCTGTTCCTGAAATTCCTGCATAAGTGCCGGATAACCATGAAACATTGCTGCTTTTCCCACAAGGAACATCTGCGTTGCAGTATTAATATCGACGCTGATATCATCACTTGTAAAATGTGAGTCCTTCAAAAATGTATTGGTTTCTGAAAAAATACGTTTCCATAACGCATCATCAAACGCGATATCCCCTGATGCACTTTCAGCTGAGCTTCTCCATTCGATTCCATCCAGACTCATGAATTCCCCAATTGCACCTGTCTGAATCACCTCATGAGCAGACCAGTCTTCTGCAAGATCCAGGGAATACGGTTTTATACCATTATCATAAAATTGCTGGCATGCCTGTGCATATTCCTTATAGTTTTTCGGTATCTTGATTCCATACTGTTCAAACAATGTCTTGTTGGCAATAATCGTCTGCGGTATACCGCAGATAGGAAGCCACTGAATCTCATTTTTTGAATTTTTATAATATTGCAATGCATAGGAGTAATACCTGGAAACCACGTCATAAGAAGCAAAATCCATTAGATATGGCTCCAGATCCTG
The DNA here is from genome assembly GCF_003460565.1 of Blautia sp. AF32-4BH. Lineage (NCBI taxonomy): Bacteria > Bacillati > Bacillota > Clostridia > Lachnospirales > Lachnospiraceae > Blautia > Blautia sp. AF32-4BH. Next base: position 48,661 of record NZ_QTVL01000005.1, read on the forward strand.
TGCATCTTTTCCAGAAAATCGACGTACGGTTATGATATCCGGCAGTTCACCATGTTCCTCAAAATAGCTATATAAATCGGTATCATTGTTACCGGTAATAAACTCAATATCCTGATCTGGAAACTGCTCATGGATATAGGGTCCAATATTTTTCATTAAACGATTTTCCCACAGATACACGGTAAGGTGATCGTCATTTTTAGATACTGCTTTTTGAGATTGTCCACAGCCAGACAAAACAGTAATTGCTAAAAGCACACCTGGCAGTAATGCTGTCAGACATTGTTTTGCCTTTTTCATCCTCGTATTTTCCTCATTCTTTCCTGATAAAATCATTAATTCAATAATTGGGAAACAATTACAGCCAGTTTTCCAGAACATCATTCAGCTTATTCATATCCAGCGGTTTCGCGATATGTCCATTCATGCCTGTATTTTTTGCCAGCTGTACATCTTCTGCAAAAGCATTTGCTGTCATGGCAACAATCGGTAGTTTTCCCTGTTCACCCGGAAGGCTCCTGATTGCTGCGGTTGCCTCATAACCATTCATGACAGGCATTTGGATATCCATAAAAATAAGGTCATACAAGCCTTTCGGTGAAGCTTCTACTTTTTCAACTGCAATTTTTCCATTTTCTGCCGTTTCCACTTCCGCCCCTGTCATCTGCAGAATTTCAACAGCAATTTCTCTGTTTAACTCATTATCCTCGACCAGCAGAATTCTTTTTCCTGTGTAATCTGCTTCAGACAGCTCATCCAGATAATTTCTTGCTGTTTTTTCTTTTCTGCCAGAAGTAAACTGCCGCAATGTAGCCGCCAAACGGGAACGGAACAGCGGTTTTGCAATAAAAGCATCTACGCCTGCAGCCTTTGCTTCTTCTTCGATCTCGCTGAATTCATAAGATGTCAGTACAATAATGGTAATCTCTTTCCCTATCCGTTTCCGGATCTGTCTGGCTGTTTCAATTCCGTCCATATCCGGCATTTTCCAATCTAAAATAACAGCAAAGTAATCATTTTTTAGCTCATGATGTGCATAACAGCGCTCAACGGCTTCTCTGCCGGAGAGAACCCATTCGCCTGTAATCCCAATCTCCTTCAATGTGGCAACTGTACTTTCACAACATGTCTTATCATCATCCACAACCAGAACAGGTAGATTCATCAGATTTCTGTCCTGTTCTTTTTCTTTTTCCTGAAGTTCCAGATAAATTGTTACTGTAATTTTAGTTCCCTTATGTAAGGTGCTTTCCACTTTAATATTACCATTCATCAGGTTCACAATATTTCTGCTGATTGCCATTCCCAGACCTGTTCCCTGGACTCTGGTTGTCCGATGGTCATCTGCGCGGCTGAAAGGATCAAACATGATTTTCTGGAATTCCGGTGACATACCGATCCCATTATCCTCAATCGTAAATTCATAGCATCCAAGTTCCGAAAATCCATTTGGCTTTTCCTCTATGGAAAAAGTAATATTCCCGCCATCCGGTGTATACTTGACCGCATTACTCATCAGATTCACAAATACCTGCTGGATTCTCAGGCTGTCACCACAGACACTCTCATGTTCAATGTGATTAATGTGTATATCTAAATTGTGTTTATGTTCATCAATCACCGGTTTTGTGAGTGTTATAAGATTATCCACCAGATCTGGCAGATTGAAATCCTCCTGTGCCAGCGTCATTTTTCCACTTTCAATACGTGCCATATCCAGCACTTCATTAATCAGCCCCAGCAGATGACGGCTTGATTTTGTAATTTTGCTGAGACATTCAATGACTCTGTCCTGGCTCTCAATATTTGCTCCTGCAATTGCTGTCAGGCCGACAATGGCATTCATCGGTGTCCGGATATCGTGGGACATATTGGAAAGGAATTCTGTTTTCGCACGGTTTGCATTTTCTGCAGACCGGTAAGCCTCTTTCAGTGCCTGACGGGATTCAATCTCTGCTTTCTTCTCCTGTGTCACATCCATGGATGCCAGCAATACCTTTTCCAGCTTTCCATTCTTCCATTCCAAAGGAATATAAGAAGCGATTTTATAAGTCTTTTCATCCAGGCTGCAATACTCAAACTTATAAATATCATTTTCACTTTTCAGATTCTTCCGGATATTTTCCGGTGCGATCAGGATGTCCATAGTTTCCAATGGTTCCAGTGTCTTATATTTTTCAAGAACCTGCATCTGAAAATCATGATAGAATCCCAGAGGTTTATATATCATCTGTCCATTCAGGTTATAGAATTCATATCTGTCATTTTCCAGATCACAGACAACAAAGCGGTCAACCAGACGCACAATACTCTGAATTATCTGCTCCATGGAAGCATTATCCGCCGCCATCTGCAGATGCCGTGCGCTCTCTACCTTTGTCTCTGTGATATCACGCAGAAAGATCATGGCATATTCTGAATCCTCTATTTCGCCACGTATGACCACATTGCGGACCCATCGTTCTTCTCCATTCAGAGTGATACGGCACTCTAAAGCCAATTCGGTTTCCAGACCCTTCAGCCTTTCTGCAATATAACCACGGTCGTAAAAAGAGGATACCGCCTTCTTATCTGTCTCCACAACATAGGAATCCACAAAATGACGGATCAGTTCATCCCATGTATGACTCTGTTCAAAGACTGTCATCAGGGACGGTTCAACCTTAAAGGTATCAAAAGTATTCGCTTCCAGATTTACATAATACTCACACAGGTCTGCTTTCGTAAAAGCCCGGTGGAAAGCAGCAGATTTTTGTGCCTGCATGGCCTCTTTTTTTTCCGCATCAATATTAATAAAAATCCCGGCAATCCTGCTGGCAGAACCATCCAGACGGCGTATTACTTCTGCCGATGCCCGAAACCACTGGTATTGATTATCCTTCATTCTCATACGATACTCTACCTGGTATTTTATCTGGTTCGTCTTATCCTTAATTGCCGCCTGAAGCTGCACCATTACTCTTTCTTTATCCTGTGGATGCAGAAGATCTGACCAGGATTCCAGTTTATTCGGAAAGTCCAGAGTGTCATGATAGCCAAGCATTTTTCGGAATTCATGACTCCAGTTTGCATTCACAATCTCACTGTTTTCGTCACAGTCAAAATACCAGAAGCCGGAACAGATAGCCTCATTGAGCAGTGTCAAATTTACATGATCCCAGTTGACTTGTACGGACATAACCCAGATCTGTCTGCCCGCCTCATCTGTCGCATCCTCTTTACAAAGCCGTACATTTTTCACTGTACCGTCTGCTGTAAGGATCTGTGCTTCCCCTGTTCCGTGAAGCTGCAAAAAACGGTCTCGCTCCAGTCTATCTTCCTCGTCATAAAAGAAGTTTCTCAATGAGCCTTTTGTCTGTTCCATGAAAGTATCGAATGTATATCCTGTACTATGCAACAGCAGATTATTCACAGACAAAATAGACAGGTTTTGGTCATAAGATCCTGTCATTATACCTACCCCGCCGTTATTTTCCAGTGTTTTCTGTACGGCCTGTGACATAGCCTGTGTCTGTCCCGTTACAGCCTCACCTAAAGAATATATTTTGTCTTCATACTTTTCCATTTTATAAAAATCCTCTCTCTGTTTTATGCTTCATTATCCTGCTTTTATCTGTATACAGAGAACCTGTCCCTGCCAGTTTTACATTTACGTTATAATATCCTACAAAACGTGAAAAACAGGTATACGGATTTGAGAAGTTGCAGCCACTACACACAATATTCACACAAAATTCTCTTTATGTTTTCAATTTTTATAGGCTTTGCCAAGTGAGCATTCATTCCTGCTGCCAGACACTTACTCCGATCGTTCCTGCTGTAAAACGGTATCTGAGGCTTTTTTTATTTATCTGATTTTTTTCTGTTTCCATGGAACTTCTGAACGCTCACCTCCTGGTATCATTACAAATATACATAAAAACTCATTTTTATATTACCATGAAATTTTTTACTTTGCAATGCACATACCTTTTCAGACGCTGCTTTTCTTGTTTCCTTTTTCAGAAAATTGCAACCAAAGGGGCGCACCTGAAAATTTCTTTTCAAATGCGCCCCTTCGCTTTCTTTTTTTCTGTCAGATCAATCCGTAATGCTCCATCGCCTTTGCCACGCCGTCCCGCTCGACGGTATCGGTTACGTACTCTGTGTACGGATCCAGAATCTCATCATGTTTTCCAAGCGCAATGGTGTGTGCGCCGCACCGGAACATGGTAAGGTCGTTGCTGCTGTCGCCAAATACGTATGCATCTTCTTTCTCCAGCTGAAACTGTTTCAGCGCATAGTCCACAGCTGTTCCTTTGCTGCAGCCGTGCGGAACGATTTCGTATACACCGCCGCGGCGATCCATGATATCAAACTCCTGCTCAAATTCACGGTACATACGTTCTATATCAGACTGTGCATCGGTTACGATACAAAATTTATCGTAAATGATTCCTTTTGTCTCCGCTGTCTCCGCGAGTCCGATTCCGACAGCAGCGAAATAGGCACGGGTCTGCTCGACCTCCCGAAAACGGGATACCTCCGACGAAAAATAAACATTATCCGTTCCCTCCAGAATCATGCCGATCCTGCACTCCTTTAAAATAACCGGGATTTCCTCACAGCGCTTTTTCGGAATCGTCTGATGCATCAGGATTTCGCCGTCCCGGCGCAGATAGGTCCCGCAGCCGCACAGAAATCCGGAAAACGGAAGCTTTTTCAGCTCCTCGGGCAGCTCCGACCAGGTGCGGCCGGTATTAATAAACGTAAGATTTCCTTTTTCCGCTGTCTTTTTCAATGCATCGAGCGCGCTCTGCGGAATTTCTTTTGTAATCTCACTCAGTAACGTTCCATCAATATCAAAAAATAATGCTTTCACAAAAATTTCCTCCTCGTGTACTGTTTCCTGTTCTCTTTCTGACATACGAAAAAATGCCGAAGCTCTTGATTGTCAAGGCTTTCGGCATTTTCATTCCAGTCGAAGCGACGGGATTCGAACCCACGACCTCTGCGTCCCGAACGCAGCGCTCTACCAAACTGAGCCACGCTTCGATTTTATTTGTTTTCTGAACTCTCGTCCGTCAACAATAGCTATTATATATGATGTCTATAGGAATGTCAACACCTTTTTTGAAATTTTTTTAATTTTTTTTATTATTGCTTCAAAAGGTACATTTCACACGGGTTTGCGGCCTTTTTGGTGTTCTTTTAGAATGACAGTTTCTGAGAAAGTCAAAAAAAGAGATATGCCGGAAGTTCTGTTCCGGCATATCTCTTATCTTTGTTTCTCAGCTCAGCTGATATACATCTGCATACTGCACGCCGAAGCTCAGCGCCTCGGAATGGCTGCTGCAGAAGATGTCTACGTGGCCGTAAGCGGTTCCGCGGTCTTCTACCGTGTAAACCTGGCCGTTGATCATCAGTTTCGTTCCGAATGGTACACCGCCCATGGCGATCGTTCTTCCTGCGGTCGGTGTGGTTCCGCTCGCGGTGGATCCGCCGGACCACTGTCCGGTACAGATGGAACAGGAGCAATAGCCTGTCAGTTTAAATCTTCCAAGGTATGTTCCGCTGGAGGAGCTGCTGGAAGTATCTGACGCGGATGGACTCCCCGTTGTCGTGGAGGATGCGCTGCTGTCCGAAGAACTGCTTCCGGAGCTGCTGCTTGTATCGGTATCTGCTTTCGCTGCGGCATTTGCTGCTTCTGCGGCTGCGACTCTTGCGGCCTCGGCTGCCTGTTTTCTGGCGGCCTCTGCCTCAGCTTCTGCGGCAGCCTGCTGTGCGGCGGCTGCTTCCTCTTCTGCTTTCTTCTGCGCTGCAATCTCCTCTTCTTTCGCCTGACGGATCAGGTCGTTGATTGCATCTGCTTTGCTGTTGATTTCATCTACCAGTGCACTCTCGCTGGATTTTGCATCGTCCAGCTCTGCGGAGTAGGTACGGAGTTCCTGATAAGCTGCTGCGTACAGCTCCTGAATGGCTTCCTGCTGATCGCTGCTCTGCTGCTGCAGTTCTACGATCGCTGCCTGCTCTTCCTGCACCTGTGTTTCTTTTTCTTTTACCTGGTCTACCGTGTCCTCATACTCCTGCATAAGATCGCGGTCGAAATCGGAAATTTTCTGTATGTATTCTGCCCGGCTGATCAGCTCTGAAATGCTTTTGGAAGAAAAGAGCATTGCCATGTATCCGTTTCCGGAGGAATTTTCATACATATACTGGATACGGAGCTTCATCGCCTCGTACTGCTCTTCTTCTTTTGCTTTTGCATCTTCCAGATCTGCCTGAATCTGTACCAGTTCGTTCTGCTTCGCATCATACTGATCCTGAAGCTCCTGCAGACGGTTCTGCAGATCGTCCAGCTGCTGGTTCAGTTCGGAAAGATATTCTTCTGATTGTCCCTTTTTGGAATTGAGTTCGTCAATCCTGCTCTGTATGCTGTCAAGCTGAGACTGTGCGGCAGCCTGTTCTGCCTGAGCATTTGAAATTTTCTCCTTTGTACTGGCACCATAGCATGGCAGAACGGTTGCTGCCGTAAGCACTGTGGCCAAAACCAGGCTGAATAATTTCTTTTTTTTCATGTCGTACACCTCATACTTATTACGTTCTGTTGCTGATTGTCACTCCAAGTTACTGCGGAAAATGGGCCTTTTTTCCCGCCGTACTTTGCCATTATAACACAAGTATGTCTGAAATGAAAGTCTTTTTTAATTTCTGTTAATAACTTTGTAATATTTCGACGTTTTTCCTGCAAAAACTGGCATGATTTTTCTACTTTCTCCATCCAACAGGGTACTTATTTTTCAAGGTTCCATTGACCAGTTTGCCCCATCCAAGGCCGAATCCATCGACGCAGACCAGCTTCCAGCCTGACGGCGATGCGGTCTCTCCCGGCTCTACGGAAATTGTCTCACCGTGAAGATATTTTTCGGTACGCTCGTCATCTGCCTTTAAATTCATGTAATCTTTGAACTTGTCCGCGGAGAGTGTCACGGCAAACGGCTGTGACGGCTCGAAACGGTCTTTTTTCAGTTCACCGAGATACAGACCGTTCCGCAGGAAATGAAGATTCCGCACGCCATCCGGCAGGGACGGGGAATGGTATACTTTTCCGGCGCGGACTTCCAGTTCCTCCACCGGGATCGGTGCTGTCATCCGGGACAGGAAATCGGAAAGGATCTGTTTTTCTGCTTTCGACGGACCCGGTGCTTCCGTTCCACGGTCTTTTTTCCGGTTTTTCTGTTTTTTGTTTTTCTTTTCGATCGGTTTTTCTTCTGTCTCATAAGGAATGGCTTCGCCTTTTTTGCGGAACAGGGCAAGGTAATGGCCCTCGCCGTTCATTTTATGCGGCCAGATGCGCACGGTCTTTTCAATCTCCGGATCGCCGTTTCCCCAGACTGGATTGCCTTTTGAAAAACCTTCGTAGCCTTCCATCTCGATCAGTTCCATTTCCGGGAAGTTTTCCAGAAGGAAAGAAACGGTTCCCTCGTCCTCCTGCGGGGCGAAGGTACACGTCGAATACATCATGAGGCCGCCCGGACGCAGCATTTTGACAGCATTCGAGGTGATCTCGCGCTGCAGATCCGCAAAGAAATCCGGCCGCTCCGGGGTCCAGGTGCCGATGACTGCCTCATCTTTCCGGAACATGCCCTCGCCGGAGCACGGTGCATCCACGAGGATTTTATCGAAGAAGCCCGGGAAGACGTCTGCAAGGCCTGCCGGTGTCTCATTGGTGACAAGCACGTTTTCACTTCCGAACAGCTCCAGATTGCGCAGCAGTGCTTTGGCGCGGGCGTTGCTGATGTCATTGGCGACAAGAAGGCCGGTTCCTTTCAGGCGCGCATTCAGCTCGGTTGCCTTGCCGCCCGGTGCGGCGCAGAGATCGAGCACACGCTCACCCGGTTCGATCGGGAGGCGGGACGCCGGGGTCATGGCGCTTGGCTCCTGCAGATAGAAGACGCCTGCCGCATACAGCGGAGACTGGCCCATGCGCATGCCGTCCGGCACGAAATAGCCGTTTGGAATCCACGGAATTTTCTTCCACGTTCCCGGAACAAGCGGCGGGAAATCTTCGGTCCGGCATTTTTTTGTATTCACACGCAGCCCGGCTGTGCGGGGTGCGTCGTAGGAAGTTAAAAATGCATCAAATTCATCGCCCAGCATGTCCTGCATGCGGGTCAGAAATTCCTGTGGTAACTGCGCCATGTATTGTCTCTCCTTTTTATTTTGCTTTGTTGTGCATCGGTCCCTTTTCGTGAACTGGCGATGCTTTTTCTGTCTTTGTTTCTTTTGTTTTGCATCTATTTCATAATTTCTCACAGAAAAAGAGACAGCTTTTTCGATTTTTCAATCTTTTTGCTGTCTCTTTTTTGCATAGCGGAGAAGAAGGGATTTGAACCCTTGCGCCGTTTCCGACCTACTGGTGTTCGAAGCCAGACCCTTCAGCCTCTTGGGTACTTCTCCGTATTTTGTCAAATACATCATATATTATAGTGCTTTTTTCGGGATTCGTCAATGATTTTTTCGATGGTTTCTGCTGGAAATGCGGGGATTGTATTTTTTACGGAAATATTCGAAAGTGCAACTTACTCAAACAAATAATCTTCCTCAGGCAGCATCCCATCCCGATGCTGCCTCTTCTTTTATTCTTTCCCTTCTTCCGCCCTCTTCCTCTCTTCTTTTTTCTTCTTTTTCACCACCCGCAGTCTCCGGAAAAACGCACTCAGCATCTCCGAGCACTCTTCTTTCAGCACGCCGCGCTCGACCTTCACCTGATGGTTAAACTCGTGCATTTCCAGCATATTTAAGATCGATCCCGCGCAGCCCGCCTTCGGGTTCATGCTGCCGATGATGACTTCGCTGACTCTCGCCTGTACGATCGCACCGGCGCACATCTGGCACGGTTCCAGGGTGACATACAATGTACAGCCCTCCAGCCGCCAGTCGCCGAGCTTTTTGCTTGCTTTCCGGATCGCATTCAGTTCCGCGTGGGACAGCGTGTTTTTATCCGTATTTCTGCGGTTATAGCCCCGCGCAATCACCTTTCCCTCGTACACAATCACACAGCCGATCGGAACTTCCATCAGCTTTTCTGCTTTCTTCGCCTGCGTAATCGCCTGGCGCATGAAGCGTTCCCGTTCTTTCCGGTGCGCTTTTTCCTCCGGCGTTTCCAGCTTTGTTTCTTCTTCCATTGTGCACTTCCTTTCTTCTCTGCGTATATTTTCTGTCCTTCCCGCATATCGTGAACTGTAGCGCAGTATCTTTTTCTACTCTTTTTACTTCTATGCAGGAGGTTTTTATGTCTGATTACCGGCGTTTCATTGCCTATCTATACGAATACCCGAACAACCGCAAGGGCGGATGCTGCGGCTTTGTCCGCGTGGAGTCGCAGAACGGCTTCTGCCGCATGGACTTCCAGATCAAATCGCCGTCTCTTCCGCCGGAGACCTCGGTCACAGTCTACGGTTTTATCCGCCGGTCAGGGCGGATGTACGGCATTCCGCTCGGAAATCTCCTTGCGGGGCGCTCTTCTACGAGTGGAAAACTCTTCACGCACTCCGATGCCATTGGGCAGACGGATGTCACGCTCGACGAGCTTGGCGGTCTGATCCTGCTCTGCCGCCAGACCGGCGTCATCGCCACCCAGTGGGACGATCTTCCGATTCAGCCGGAGTTTTTCGCTCCCACGCTCCCGCAGGAGCCCAAAACATCCGCAGACAATGGTACCAGACCGACCGAAGAGAAAACTGCCGAAACACCCGAACCTCTGGATCCCGCCGTACCTGCGCAGTCCCTGCCATCATCAGACGCTTCCAAAGCACAGTTCGATGAACTTTCCACAGAATTCAGCAGCAATTCCGAACTTTATCCACAAAATTCCAGCCCGGAATCCACCGTCTCCACAGAATCCACATCAACTGACACGGTAAACACCGTTCCTGCAGACCGGATCACGCAATCATCCGCCAACACACTCCATCCCGCATCCGCGGAATCTGTGAAAACCGCAGAAAGCTATCCCTCTGCCAACCCGGAACCGCCGCAGCCCATCCCGGATTCTGCCGCCCAGCCGCTACATATGACTTCCGCCGATTTTCCCGCCGCAGCAGCCGTGCCGCCGTCCCGCGCTGCTCTCTATCTCCAGCTTCAGGACCAGTTCCCGGAGTTCCACCCGTTCCCAGATGATGATCTGACCGACTGCCTGCGCCTCTCACTCGACGATCTTCCACAGCTCCGCGCCGTCGGTCTTTCGGTGGATGCGAACCGCTTCGTCCTCCATGGCTCCTCGTCCTATCGCCATCTGCTCCTCGCCCGGAACCGCGACCAGCAGGAACTCTGGTATTTCGGCGTCCCCGGCGTCTACACGCCGAATGAGCAGTTCATGGCAAGCCTCTTCGGCTTTTTCCACTTCAAGCAGGCGATGCGCCCCTCCGAGCTCGCGCCCGATGCCCGCTTCGGCTACTGGTACCGCACGCTTTAAAGCGTTTTTTAATCCACGCCGCGGATCTCCACCGTCTCAATCTTTCCGCGCAGGATCTCGCAGAACCGCTCGAGCTGCTCCCTCGCATACCCCGAGAACCTCGGATCAATCACATAATCCGATTTCCGGTAATTCTGCAGGAAGTACCGTTTTGCCCCGGAAAGCCACTTTCCGATCGCTTCGATCTCTTCCCTTCCATGCAGCTCTTGGCAGAGCGTTGTCCGGAACTCATAGTCCACCACGCCGCTCTTTAAAAACTCGACCGACTCATTGATCCGCATCACATCGATCTTTTTCACGCCCGCCGTCTCGCCGTACCGGGACGGCGCGTTTTTGATGTCCATGGCGACGTAGTCGATTTTCTTCTCTTCCACCAGCTTTTTCAAAATCTCCGGCCGGTATCCATTCGTATCGAGCTTCACAAGATATCCCAGTTCCTTAATTTTCGTCACGAACCGCTCCAGATCCGGATCCAGCGTCGGCTCACCGCCCGTCACGCAGACGCCGTCCAGCACGCCGCGCCGCTTTTCGAGCACTGCAAAAATCTCCTCCTCCGGAATCACCGGCTCCCATTCGGGATGCTGCACGAGATTTCCGTTCTGGCAGAACGGGCAGCGGAAATTACATCCGCCCGAAAACAATGTGCACGCCACCTTGCCCGGGTAATCCAGCAGCGTCAGCTTTTGAAATCCATGTATGACCATATGCTATCCTCTCCGACCGCAGGACTTCGAACTTTCGTCCGCCCTGCAACAGAAAAAGCGGAACCATAATGTCCGCTTTTTCCATTCATCTTCTATTGGTAATTATTTGCCGTAACGCTCTGCCTGGGAACGGATCAGGTCCAGATCATCAAAATAGTTGATTTTCATGGCTGCTTTGACATCCGCCAGTGTCTGAGCGGCAACTTTTTCTGCCTCTTCGCTGCCTTTTTTCAGCATCTCATAGATCGCCGGAATGTCTTTTTCCAGTTCTTTTCTGCGGTTGCGGATCGGCTCTAAGGTCTCCTGCAGTACATTGTTCAGGAACTTCTTCACTTTGACATCGCCAAGGCCGCCTCTCTGGTAATGTGCTTTCAACTCGTCGAGATTTGCGTAATCCGGCAGATAGCGCTCGAAGTGCTCCGGCTGGCAGAATGCATCGAGATAAGTAAATACGGTATTTCCCTCGATCTTGCCCGGATCGGTGATCTTGATGTGATCCGGGTCGGTGTACATGCTCATGACTTTTTTCTTGATCTCATCCGGCTCCTCGGACAGGTAAATGCAGTTTCCAAGCGATTTACTCATCTTCGCTTTTCCGTCGATACCCGGCAGACGTCTGCAGGAATCATTCTCCGGCAGCATAATCTTCGGCTGCACAAGTGCTTCGCCATAAACTGTATTGAATTTGTGGACGATCTCCTGTGTCTGCTCGATCATCGGCATCTGATCCTCTCCAACCGGAACGGTCGTTGCCTTGAATGCAGTGATATCGGCTGCCTGGCTGATCGGGTAGGTGAAGAATCCAACCGGGATGCTCGCCTCAAAGTTTCTCATCTGGATCTCCGATTTTACGGTTGGGTTTCTCTGCAGTCTGGAAACCGTAACGAGATTCATATAATAGAAAGAAAGCTCGCACAGTTCCGGAATCTGAGACTGGATAAAGATGGTGCTCTTTTCCGGATCAAGTCCGCAGGAAAGGTAATCCAGTGCTACCTCCAGAATGTTCTGGCGCACCTTCTCCGGGTTGTCCGCATTGTCGGTCAGCGCCTGTGCGTCTGCAATCATGATGTAAATTTTATCGAATTCACCGGAGTTCTGCAGCTCCACGCGGCGGCGCAGTGAACCAACGTAATGTCCTACATGCAGCTTGCCGGTCGGTCGGTCGCCGGTCAGTATAATTTTTCCCATTTTTTCTTCCTGCCTTCCTGATACGTAATCTTCGCAGTCCGCTTCTGTATGAAAAATTTCATGAAAATTCTCATAACTGCGGACCTTCTACATACCCTCTATAATACCGTCTTTTTACAAACACTGTCAATGGTCTTTTCCTGTAAAATCCCTCAAAATATCTATTATGAGACAAATCGTTCAACAGCCACGTACAGCCTTCCCTTTTTCGTCTGATTCTGCACGCCAACATAGCGGAATTTTCCCATATGGCGCACGGTCACGAGATCGTCCTCTTTTAATGACGCGCTCGGCGACGTCACCAGCTTTCCGTTGATAAACACCTGGCCGCCCTCGATCAGCGGCACCATTTTGCTCCGCGAACTGCTGAACGCCAGCGACAGCACCGCATCGAGCCGCACGGAAGCGACGGAGCCTTCTTTCCGCTCGGTTTTCGGCTCCGTCAGCTCCTCCGGCAGTCCCGCCTCGACTTCACAGTACACGCTCGTATGGCGCACTTTTTTCAGCTCCGCACAGATGTAGTCCGCCATATCCGCCATACAGATCAGATACGCCTGGTTTCCATCAATCAGAATGTCTCCCAGCTTATACCGCTCCACACCGAGATTCATCAGTGATCCTAAGAAATCACGGTGTGACAGCGCATCCGCAAATTTTTCATTCAGCGGGCTGATGCGCACGACTGCAATCGGAAGCATCAACGCATCACCGTCCTCTGCATAGGATGGCAGAAACAGCGCCGCTTTCCGCTCTGCCGCCTCGTATCCGCCGGACAGCACGTAACGCACGCCCGGAATTTTATTTACCGTACGGTAGAACAGATCCTGCTCCGCCAGCGTCAGAAACTCCGTGTGCGACGGAACATCCCTGTGATAACACTGCTCTGCCAGATCCTGAATCCGTCCGACCAGCACTTCTTCCTCATTCATGGTAATCCCCCTTTGATACACCGCGGGCTGCCCCTGTTTTCTTTCGGGCAGCCCACGTATCACACTTTATTTATCCAGCATCATCGACAGCCCGATCCGCTTCTTCGCCAGATCAAGGCTGATGACCTTCACTTCCACGATATCGCCGACGCTCACAGCCTCCAGCGGATGCTTGATGAAGCGTTTCGTCATCTGGGAAATGTGGACGAGTCCGTCCTGATGCACGCCGATATCGACGAATGCACCGAAGTCAATGACGTTGCGCACGGTTCCCTTTAAGATCATGCCGACCTTCAGGTCCTTCATATCGAGCACGTCGGTGCGCAGGATCGGGCGCGGCATCTCGTCACGCGGGTCACGGCCAGGCTTCTGCAGCTCTTTGATGATATCGCGCAGCGTAATCTCGCCGACACCGATCTCCTCTGCCATCTTTTTGTAATCTTTGATGAAGAACGCCGTCGGTCCCTCGCTGATCTGCTCTGTCTTCATATTTAACTTTGCAAACAGCTTCTCGACTGCCTCGTAGCTCTCCGGATGAACGCTTGTGCCGTCCAGCGGATTTTTGCCGCCGGTGATGCGCATAAAGCCCGCGCACTGCTCAAACGCCTTCGGTCCGAGTTTTGCCACTTTCAGGAGCTCTTTTCTGCTCTCGAAACGGCCGTTCTCCTCGCGGTATGATACGATGTTTTTTGCTATCACCTTGCTGACACCGGAAATGTATTCCAGCAGCGACGCGGATGCCGTATTCAGATCGACACCGACTTTATTCACGCAATCCTCAACGACACCGCCGAGCGCCTCGCCGAGCTTCTTCTGGTTCATATCGTGCTGATACTGGCCGACACCGATGGATTTCGGATCGATTTTGACAAGCTCTGCCAGCGGATCCTGCACACGGCGTGCGATGGAAGCGGCGCTTCGCTGTCCGACATCAAAGTTTGGAAATTCCTCGGTTGCCAGCTTGCTTGCGGAGTAAACGGACGCTCCCGCCTCGTTGGTGATCACATACGCAACCTTCTCCGGGATCTCTTTTAAGATCTCGACGATGATCTGCTCGGACTCACGGCTTGCAGTTCCGTTTCCGACAGAAATCAGGGTGACGCCGTATTTGTGGATCAGATCTTTTACGGTCGCTTTTGCTGCTGCAATCTTCTTCTCGTTCGTCGGCGCGGTCGGGTAAACCACGGTGGTGTCGAGCACTTTTCCGGTCGCATCGACAACGGCCAGCTTGCATCCCGTACGGAACGCCGGGTCCCATCCAAGGACAACCTGGCCTGCGATCGGCGGCTGCATCAGAAGCTGCTCAAGGTTCTTTCCAAAGACCTTGATCGCACCATCCTCTGCCTTTTCGGTGAGCTGATTTCTGACCTCACGCTCGATGGCCGGAGCGATCAGACGGTTGTAGGCATCCTCGATGGTCGCCTGCAGAACCGGCTTTGTCTGCGGATTCTCTTTGGTGATGATTTTTTTCTCGAGATAACGCAGGATTTCTTCCGTCGGCGCCTCAATTTTGACGTTCAGGAATTTTTCTTTCTCACCGCGGTTCAGTGCCAGCACACGGTGTCCGGCAATTTTTGATACCGGCTCGGAAAACTCATAGTAATTCTCGTAAACGGACTCTGCTTTCTCATCCTTTGCTGTCGAGACGATCAGGCCCTTCGCCTCGGTTCTGCGGCGGATCTCCATACGGTAATCGGCCTCATCGGAAATGCTCTCGGCGATGATGTCGCAGGCACCAGCAATGGCGTCTTTTGCCGTTTTGACTTCCTTTTCTTCTGAAACAAAAGCCTCTGCCTCTTTTTCGAGCGGCTCTTTTGTCATCTGCAGAAGAATGATATTCGCCAGCGGCTCCAGTCCTTTTTCTTTTGCGATCGTCGCACGCGTCCGGCGTTTCGGACGGTACGGGCGGTATAAATCCTCTACGACCACGAGAGTTGCGGCCTCTTCGATGGATTTTTTCAGTTCTGCGGTCAGCTTGCCCTGCTCCTCGATGCTCGCAAGGACAACGGCCTTGCGGTCATTTAAACTGCGCAGGTACATCAGACGGTCATACAGATTTCGCAGTACCTCATCGTTTAAGGAACCTGTTGCTTCTTTTCGATATCGTGAAATAAAAGGGATCGTGTTTCCCTCGTCAATCAGTTTCACTGCAGCTTCTACCTGCCACGGTTTCACGTTCAGCTCGGCTGCCAATACCTGATTCATATCCATAGGTAAATTCCTCCTGTTGTCTCTTCCAAAACACGCTGTTCCTTCTCTGTTTTTCCCGCATAAAAAGCGGGACCCTTGGCGGAACAGCCACTCTATTACCTTATCAATAGGTCTTGTTTTTGTCAACCTTACATGATAAAATCTTTACTATAGCTTTTTTGACAGACTGCGTGTGAAACCGCGCTTTTTTGCAGAAGAAAGGACATTTTATGACACCAGAAAATTACAATCCAAACACCAATGAGTCCGGAGATTCCTATCAGTCCTCCCATCCGTACGGCGTGCCTGAGGGCCAGCGTCCCGGACCGTATCAGCATTACCAGCAGCAGCCTCCCGTACAGCCGCCGCGCAGGACGGGTTCGCAGGCCCTTGCGGCCGCTTCGATGGTCATGGCGATCTGCTCCTTTTTGTTCATGCTCAACATGGGGTCCCTGTTTTTCGGCTCGCTCGGCGTGATCTTCGCCCTTTTAAGCCGCGGCGCAGGACGCATGAGCGGCACGGCAAAAGCCGGTCTTGCGGGCTGTACCATCGGCATAATTGTCGGTATCTGCATCATGTATGCTTTCCTGCTTTTCAACATGGTCAGCGGCGGCAGCACCAACCTGCTCGAGCGGTATTACAATCAGTACATGCAGGAATACCAGATGACACCGGATAACGGAACAACCACCGACGGAAATACCATCTAAGTACCAGAAAGGATTTTTCATGAACGGACAAAAACAGAAATTTTCAGAACTGAAAAAGCAGGCCCGTGAGGCCATGGCAGGCCGATGCGGCACGCTGGTGGGCGCAACCGCGATCAACCTGTTTCTCACCTTCTCCTGCTCCCTCATCCCGACGCTGATTTTTTCAGGCACAACGCTGTACGATATCATTTTTCTGAATCTGACGCTGTTCCTGTTTTCCCTGCTCCTCAGCCTCTTCCAGGCAGGCTACTTAAAAATCTGCCTCTCGACGCTGCGCGGGGAACCGATTTCCGTCGGTGATATGCTCTACGCTTTCTATCATCACCCGGACCAGTACGTGCTGATGTTCCTTATCATCAACGGCATCAGCTCCGTGATCGCCCTGATTTCCAGCATTCCAGGCTTCCAGTATCTTTCCTCCCCGAGTGCGGAACTGACGCTTGGAACAGCACTTTCCATCGAAGCCGAGCTTTCTTCGCTCATGAATGTTTACGTTTATAAGCTGATCGGCTCTCTCGTTTCCACGCTGGTGCTGGTTCCGTTTTCCCTTTCCACCTTCGTGATGAACGACGCTCCCGGCATCGGCCCGATCCAGGCGATCCGTCAGAGCTTTGCGATGATGAAAAAGAACTTTTTCCGCTACATTCTGCTTCTCTTAAGTTTCTTAGGGCTTGAGATTCTCGCATCCTGTTCCTGTGCCATCGGCTTCTTATGGGTGATGCCGTATATGCAGATCACGATGGCTGCGTTCTATCAGGAACGGAAAGATATCCTGTATCCGGCATCGGAACCGGTGGGATATGATACGGATTCCTTTGGATCCGGCACAGATCTTTAAAAATAAATCTTAAGATAATTAAAAAGACGTTTCACACCCCTTGCTTTACGGCTGTGAAACGTCTTTTTAGTTATGTCTATTTCGAGATCTTAAATTCTCGCGCGGATTCTGCTCTGGATTCCGTCGAGTTTCTCTGCTTTTTCTCTGTACTCCTGCTCTGTGATTTCGCCTGTGATGAATGCGAACTCCTCGGACAGACTTGGAACTGCTACGATTTCTACTTTTCCGAACAGCTCCTCGATCTCACTCTGGCGCTCTGCGGCGTGGCCGGACACGCGGACGAAGAAGCGGCTCTTTACATCATCGATCTGCAGCAGGTCCAGTTTTTCCTCGCTCCAGCTCATCATGATGTTTCTGCCTTTGTTCTTTGCGCAGTCTACGACATCGGCTACAACGGCACTTGCGGTCGGAAGCTTTCCTGCTCCGCTTCCGTAGAACATCGCATCACCCAGTACATTTCCGTGGATGAAGATGGCGTTGAAGACACCGTTTACGCTGTACAGCGGGTTTTTCGCGTCAATCATCACCGGGCTTACCATGGCGTAATACTGATCACCCACCTTGCGGCTTGTTGCGAGCAGTTTGATTGCGGTTCCCATCGAAGTCGCATATTTGATATCCTCTGCGGTGATCTTTGTGATTCCCTCGGTGTAAACCTCTTCGTAATTGACTTCTTTTCCATAAGCAAGAGAAGAAAGAATCGCAATTTTACGGCACGCATCGTAGCCTTCTACATCTGCTTCCGGGTTGCGCTCTGCGTAGCCGAGGCGCTGTGCCTCTTTTAATACATCCGCGAAATCGGAACCGTCGCTTGCCATTTTGCTTAAGATATAGTTCGTGGTACCATTTAAGATACCAGTTACTTCATCGATCTCATCTGCAGTCAGGGAGGAGTTTAACGGACGGATGATCGGGATACCGCCGCCGCAGCTTGCCTCAAACAGATAGTTTGCGCCGTGCTCTTTTGCAATTGCAAGAAGCTCGGTACCGTGTCTTGCCACCAGCTCTTTGTTGGATGTGCAGACGCTCTTTCCAGCCTCCAGCGCACGTTTTGTGAAGGTGTAAGCCGGCTCAACGCCGCCCATGACCTCGACAACAATATCAACCTCCGGATCGTTTGCGATCACTTCGTAATCATGTACCAGCACTTTTTCCACTGGATCTCCCGGGAAATCTCTTAAATCCAGAACGTATTTGATATTAATCTCGTTCTCTGCTCTCTTGTTGATGCTGTCATGGTTCGTGTTGATGACTTCTACCACGCCGGAACCAACGGTGCCATATCCTAATACTGCAATCTGAATCATCTCTTTTGTCCCTCTCTTGCTTTTTCTTTTTCAGGACTCCTGTCCTAAGATTTTAAAATAATGAACTCCCTGTCTGGACTCAATCTCGTTGATCATCTCCGAGGCGTCTCCCCGGTCTTCCGCGATATCCACGCTGATCGTCAGTGACGCCACGCCGTTTAACGGAATCGTCTGATGAATGGTCAGAATGTTTCCGTGAAACTCGGCGATAATCTTCAGCACATCGGAAAGCAGTCCCGGCTCATCGTCCATCTGCAGAATAAACGTAATCGTTTTTCCTTTTGCATTGTCATGAAAAGGAAGAATATCATCTTTGTATTTATAGAAAGAGCTTCTGCTGATTCCCGCTTTTTCCGTTGCCTGCTGCACGGTAAGCTCCTGCATATCCATCAACCGTTTGGCCTCGATGACCTTCAAAAGGACCTCGGGAACCGCTTTTTCTTTGATTACATAGTACTTTGTTTTCTCTTCTCTCATGGCAATCCTCTACCTTTATACTCTTTCCAGGAAATACATTTGTTTTCACAGGAAAGATCGTATCATATTCCGACACAATACGCAAGGAATTTTTTCGAATCGGTTTTCAGAAGCCAATGCTTCCGCCGCCGTGACTGTTTCCGCTCGACGAAGTGTGAACGGTGCTTCCGCCGCCACCTCCGCCGCCAGAAACGCCTCCGCCGTGGTTTCCATCATCCTTCTGGATTTTGTGCATCGATACATGACGGTCGATCAGCGCATCCCTGCGGTCTCTGATGTTTACGCGTTTCAGATCCGCATAGCTCTTTGCACCACGGTTTTTCTTTCGTCTGTAGCTCTTCCAGATTCCAAAATAAACAAGAATTCCTGTCGCAGCCGCTGCGATAACAGAAATAAGAGCTTCCGTGCTGTTGATTTTGCGGTAATGAATAATGGAACCGTCTTCTGTAATCAGATAGTCCGCATCGGAAACGCCTCGGTCGAAGCATTCCTGCGTCATCGTAATCATTTTTGCAAAGGTTCCCGCATAGTCGCCGTCTTTCGCGTAGCCCTGCGCCGCCTGCAGGATATCATCAATTTCCGCATCGGACATGTAATACTGCATAATACCAGATGTCGAAATCACAATCTGGCGCTGTCCCATATCGATGAGGAAGCAGACACCGTTTGGCTCTTTCGGATACTTTTTGTCATAAAAATCATCTGCAATCGCCTGACAGTCCTCGGAACCACTGCTGCGCTCGGTCAGGATGACCATATGGAGCTTTGTATTGCGCTCGAACTCTGTACAGGATCTCTCGAGGTCCTGCTCCTCCTCATCGGAAAAAAGTGATGCATTGTCGTAGACATACTGGGATTCGGCTTTTACAATATTCACAGAAAAAACTCCGCACAGCAGAAGGGCCGCAAAAATTCCGAGCAGATATTGTCCTGCTTTTTTCATTCTTCTCATGCGAAATACCCTCCTATCAGCATCACAATCAGGACCAGAAGAGCACTCACAGCCGACGTCAGAAGGGCTCTCTTCCGCTCATAGGGAAAATCGCCGTTGATCGTTCCGGTCTGGCCGTTCATCGCATAGTAGTAAACCTTCCCGTCCTTTCCCGGATACGTCAGCGTCCAGACGGGAAACAGGACGTAACGCCAGTTCTCCTGCTTCGGGGAAAGGTTCATTTTTTCCTGCTCGAGGGAGATATATTCGTTCGCCTCATTCCGCATGGCGCCGCGTGCCATCGTCTCCAGTTCTTTTTTCAGTTCCGGTGCGATCTGCTGCTGTTCGATATCACGCTTTTCCGCCTGAAAGCCGGAAAGGTACCCCATGGAAAACGGCTGCATCTCCTCCAGACGGTATGGCTGTACGCATTCGATCAGATCGCGGTCTGCCTTGTTCAGAGCGTTACGCGACAGACCGTCCACACGGACCTCTCCCTCCCGGCGGACATCGTAGATGCTGGTCTCTGTGTACTCCACATCACCGGTCTGCCAGACTCTCACCTTCCGGCCGCGCGCTATGTAATCCGTCTCAAAGTCTCCGCCGTAAATCCAGTACGGGAAATAGACACCTGTCATCTTCTGTACCTGACTCTTTTCGAAAAAGTCCTTCGGAATAAAGTGTTTCTTCCGGGTAAATGACAAAAATTTCTCGATTGCCTGCTCCTTGCTGATTTTGAACGGCAGCACAAAATCCGGCATATATTCTCCCGAAAGCCGGCCTGAAAGCACCACCGGATTGTGGCAGTAGAAACAGTATGTCGCTGCCGTCGTCGCATCGGTCACAATCTCGGCGCCGCAGTTCGGGCAGGTGTAGACAACTGCTTCGCCCTGCTCTGTTTCCCCTTTTGTTTCCTCCGTACTGCTTTCCTTCTGTGCATCGGATGCTTCCTGTGCACCGGCAGCATCGTCCTCCCCGTTCAGCGCTTCCGCTGCTTTCGGGTTCGCCTTTTCGGCTTCTTCCTGTGTAAACGAGGACAGGCAGTACTCGCATTTATACTTTCCGCTTGCCGGATCGAAGGTCAGATCGCCTCCGCAGTTCGGGCATTTGTATGTAATAACCTCCATATTCTATCCCTCCTTCCCCGGAGCCGCTGTTGTATTGGATGGTTATCTGTTTTCTTTTACTGTCTTGGTTTTCCGCAGTTCGAGCAGAACTTGCCGGTATTCTCCGTTCCGCATGCGCAGACCCATTTTCCTGCCGCTTCCGGTTTCGGGCTGCCACAGTTCGAACAGAATTTACCGCTGTTCTCGGTTCCACACTTGCCGCAGATCCACACCATCGGCTTTGCACTTCCGCAGTTTGAGCAGAAATTGCCGGTGTTCTCCGTTCCGCAGGAGCATTTCCATACGCCTTTTGCAGCTTCCTGCTGTGCCTTGGCTGCCGCCTGCTGCTGCATCTGCTGCTGATTCGAAGCGGACGCCGATGCAAACGAGGAACCGAAGGCATTCATGCCCATCTGAACACCCATAAAGCCGTTCATGGCTCCGTTTGGGTTGGCTGCTGCTTTCTCCATACTGCGTGCCATCGCTCCCTGTACATAGCCCTCACGGATCGATGGATCAGACATCATCGCACCTTCGTTGCGCATCTGGATCAGTTTCTGGGAAGCTTCATCGTAGGAAAGGCTTGCGATTGCCACGGACTGGATCTCCATGCCGCGCATTGCCCGCCAGCTCTCATCCATCGCATCTGCCATGTAGCGGGACAGCTCGGCGCTCTTGGATGCTGCGAACGAAATGCGGATGCCGTCGGCTGCCATCTGATTGATCGAGGACTGCAGGCCCTCTAAAAATTCGTTCATATACTGCTCGTTGATATCCTCGATCTCTACGCGGGATGCGTTTCTCGGCACAGCCTCTGCGTAGAAGCGGAGCGGATCGATGATGCGGATGGAATAGGAACCGTGTGCCCGAAGGAACAGCTCGGCATTGTAGAACTGGTCGAAATAGTTGACCGGATTTCTCGTTCCGAATTTGATTCCCTTGATTTCCTGCAGATTAATATAGAAAACTCTCTGCTCATGCGGGGTCTGGCCGCCGAATTTCAGGCGCTCAAACGTATCTTTTACGGCTGCGTCAAGCGATCCGCTGAACATCGACGGAGACGATGACTGGTCTACGGTAAAGTAGCCCGGCTCTGCGGTGTAATCAATGATCTTTCCGCCGTCCACCAGCATCATAAACTGATTGTCATAGACATGGATCACAGAACCGTTTGAAATCGTCTGGCTTCCCTTTTTATTCTGGCCTTTTCTTACCAGAATTCCCTCTGTAAATACCGTATGTTCCCCCATCTCATACGGTTCCACGGTCTCCAGCCACTGATCGGCGAAACTGCCGTGTACTGCATTGACTGCTGCTCTGATAATACCCATACTTTTACCTCCTGTTTGCCTTTGGCTTCAAAACAGAAAGGAGCATTTCCGTCCTCTGTTGGTGAAAATGCTCCTTATTTTACTTGTCACTGTGCTCTGCCCACAGCCGAATTATGCTTCTTCCTCTTTCGCTCCGGTTCCGAGGGCAATCCACTTCAGATATGCGTTGATAAACAGATCAATTCCGCCGTCCATGACTGCATCGACGTTTCCGGTCTCTGCGTTGGTACGGTGGTCTTTGACCATGGTGTATGGCTGCATAACGTAAGAACGGATCTGGTTGCCCCAGCCGATCTCGGTTACTTCGCCGCGGATGTCGCTCAGCTTATCTGCCTGCTCCTGGAGTTTCAGCATATACAATTTTGCTTTCAGCATCTGCATTGCCTTGTCCTTGTTCTGGAACTGGGAACGCTCATTCTGGCACGTAACCACGATGCCGGTCGGCATATGCGTGATTCGGATCGCCGATGACGTCTTGTTGATGTGCTGTCCGCCGGCACCGCTGGAACGGTACGTATCGATACGAATATCCTCATCACGAACCTCAACATCGATCTCTTTGTCGATATCCGGCATAACATCGCACGATACGAACGATGTCTGGCGTTTTCCTGCCGCGTTGAACGGAGAAATACGGACGAGACGGTGAACTCCTTTTTCGGATTTCAGATAACCGTAAGCGTTTTCGCCGTTGACCTGGAATGTCACGGACTTCACACCGGCCTCATCACCGTCCAGAAAGTCGAGTTCCTCGATCGTAAAGCCTTTGCGTTCTGCCCATCTGGTGTACATACGGTACAGCATGCCGCACCAGTCGCACGCCTCGGTTCCGCCTGCACCTGCGTTCAGTTTGATGATCGCATTGTCCTTGTCAAATTCGCCGGACAGCAGGGTTTTGATGCGGATGGCATCGAAGGATGCCTTGAACTCTTCCATCATTTCCGCGATTTCCGGAACAACGGAATCGTCATCCTCCTCCTGTCCCATCTCAATCAGAGTTTCCATATCTTCTTTGGCGGATACCAGTTTCTGATACGTATCTCTGTCCTCTTTCATGCTGCTCAGCTGTTTCATCTGCTCCTGCGCTTCTTCGGGGTTGTCCCAGAAATTGGGTTCCTCCATTTTACGCTCTAATTCTTCGATCCTCTGCTCTTTGTTAGCGAGGTCAAAGTGAATCCCTCACTTCCACTAATGGTTTATCGTATGTGCCAAGTTCCATTTTGAACTGGTCTAATTCAACTACCACAAGCTTCACCTGCTTTCTGTTTTATATTTTGTATGACACGCAGCTTCTGGTAGGGAAGCTGCGTGCTTTGTCAAACGGATCGTGCTCATCCGTCTCACTGCTGTTCTGCTTTTATCAAACCGGTTTTCTTCCGCAGCACTGTTTGTACTTCTTGCCGCTTCCGCACGGGCATGGATCGTTTGGATAGATCTTACGCTCTGCGCGCTGTACCGGTTTTCTCGGGCCGGACTCGTCTTTGTTGGTTCCGGTCACTTTGGCTACCTGCTCACGTTCTACTTTCTGCTCAACACGTACATGGAACAGGAGACGGACGGTATCCTGCTGGATGGACTCGAGCATTTCGTTAAACATGTCGTAAGCTGCCATCTTGTACTCAACCTTCGGGTCTCTCTGGCCGTATGCCTGCAGACCGATACCCTCGCGGAGCTGATCCATATCATCGATATGATCCATCCACTTCTGGTCGATAACCTTCAAAAGAACGACACGCTCAAGCTCACGAATCTGCTCCTCCTCCGGGAATTCTGCTTCTTTCTCCTCGTAGAGTTTAACAGCTTCCTCTTTTAACTGCTGTTTCAGCTCGTTTTTGGAAATCTTCTCTACGCGCTCTTTTGTCACTGCCTTCACCGGCATGATGGAAAGCAGCATCTCATTTAATTCTGTCAGATCCCATTCGGACTGCTCTGTGTTCTCGCCGATGCAGAGATCTACGGTATTGTCGATGGTATCGGCAATCATCTTGAAGATGGTATCTCTCATGCTCTCGCCGTCCAGTACGCGGCGTCTCTCTTTGTAGATGATCTCACGCTGCTCGTTATTGACCTGGTCATAGTCGAGCAGGTTTTTACGGATTCCGTAGTTGTTGCCCTCGATCTTCTTCTGCGCTTTTTCGATGGCGGAAGAAAGCATCTTGTGCTCGATCTGCTCATTTTCCGGTACGCCGAGGGATTTGAAAATGCCCATCAGTTTTTCGGAACCGAAGAGTCTCATCAGATCGTCTTCCAGGGAAATGTAGAAACGGGACTCACCCGGGTCTCCCTGACGGCCGGAACGACCGCGGAGCTGATTGTCGATACGGCGGGACTCATGACGCTCGGTGCCGATGATCTTTAAGCCGCCGGCAGCTTTTGCCACATCATCCAGCTTGATATCGGTACCACGGCCGGCCATGTTGGTCGCGATGGTAACGGCTCCTGCCTCACCGGCATGGGCTACGATTTCTGCCTCGAGCTCATGGAACTTCGCATTTAAGACCTGATGCGGAATTCCCTCGCGGCGCAGCATTTTGCTGATCAGCTCGGAAGTCTCAATGGTGATGGTACCAACCAGAACCGGCTGGTTCACGGCATGTGCCTCTTTGACTTCCTCTACGACTGCGTGGAATTTCTCTTTTTTCGTCATGTATACGGCATCGTCCATATCCACACGGATGACCGGGCGGTTGGTCGGGATCTCGATAACGTCCATGCCGTAGATGTCACGGAACTCCTGCTCCTCGGTGAGGGCAGTACCGGTCATGCCGGCTTTTTTCTCGTATTTGTTAAAGAAGTTCTGGAACGTGATGGTTGCCAGAGTCTTGCTCTCTCTTCTTACTTTAACGTGCTCTTTTGCCTCGATTGCCTGATGCAGACCATCGGAATAACGGCGGCCCGGCATGATACGGCCGGTGAACTCATCGACGATCAGAACCTCGTCGTCTTTGACTACGTAGTCCTTGTCGCGGTGCATCAGATAATTGGCACGCAACGCCAGGATCACGTTGTGCTGGATCTCCAGGTTCTCCGGATCGGAGAGATTCTCGATATGGAAGAAGTTCTCGACTTTCTTCACACCGTCATCGGTCAGGGTAACGAATTTGTCCTTCTCGTTGACGATGAAGTCTCCGGTCTCCTCGATCTCCTCGCCCATGATCGCGGTCATCTTGGTCATCTCGCCGCTTGCCTCGCCGCGCTGCATCTGGTGTGCCAGAATATCTGCGGTCTCGTACAGCTTGGTGGATTTGCTGCTCTGTCCGGAAATAATCAGAGGTGTTCTTGCCTCGTCGATCAGGACGGAGTCGACCTCGTCGATGATACAGTAAGCAAGCTCTCTCTGTACGAGCTGCTCCTTGTAGATCACCATGTTGTCACGCAGGTAATCGAAACCAAGTTCGTTGTTGGTGATGTAGGTGATGTCGCATGCATACTGCTGGCGGCGCTCATCGTTCTTCATATCGTTCAGAACGACACCGACGGTCAAACCGAGGAATCTGTGGACTTTGCCCATCCACTCAGCATCTCGGTTTGCCAGGTAATCGTTGACGGTAACAATGTGGACACCGCGTCCGGTCAGTGCATTCAGGTAAGCCGGAAGGGTGGAAACGAGGGTTTTTCCTTCACCGGTTTTCATCTCAGCGATACGGCCCTGATGGAGGATAATACCACCGATCAGCTGTACGCGGTGGTGTTCCATACCGAGGGAACGTTTTGCTGCCTCGCGGACGGTTGCGAATGCTTCCGGGAGAATGGAATCCAGGGATTCGCCTCCGTTGTAGCGGTCTTTATATTCCTTTGTCTTGGCACGCAGCTCTTCATCGGTCAGCGCCTGCATGGTCGGGCGGAGAGCTTCGATTTTGTCTACAATTGGATAGATTCGTTTCAGCTCGCGCTCACTGTGCGTACCAAAAAGTTTTTCTGTGAATTTCATAGAATGTTTGCTCCTGCTTTCTCTATTAATTGCCATATTAACATATGGTACTATTCTACCACTTCTGGCACAAGATAACAATGAATTTTTCGTAAACATTTGGTGCCGTTCCCCGGTTTTCCGCTGTTTTTACGGCTTTTCCCGGACTTTCCGGCCCTTTCCGCGAAAAAGTCACCCTGTTTCACAGCTTTTCTAAGCTGGAAACAGGGTGACTGTTCATTCTTTATTTACTTTTCAGCACTCCGGCTCGATCAGACCGTAGGTGTTGTTCTTTCTCTTGTAAACGACGTTTACTTCGTCGGTCTCTGCATTGCGGAATACGAAGAAGGTGTGTCCAAGAAGTTCCATCTGTACGCAGGCATCTTCCGGATACATTGGTTTCATGCCGAATTTTTTCGTACGGATGATCTGGATGTCTTCGTCCTCCAGATAGTCATGCTCCAGATATTCTTTCTGGAAGTTTCCTGCTTCCTGCTGTTTGTCGGCAATTTTGTTTTTGTATTTGCGAAGCTGGCGTTCGATGACTTCCTCTACCAGATCGATGGATACGTACATATCGTTGCTTACCTGCTCGGAACGGATGATATTTCCTTTTACCGGAATGGTAACCTCAATTTTCTGTCTTTCTTTCTCTACGCTTAAGGTTACAATGACATTTGTGTCAGGCGTAAAATATTTCTCCAGTTTGCCAAGTTTTTCGTTGACCGCGGCTTTTAATCCCTCTGTCACGTCAATATTTTTTCCGCTGATGGTAATTTTCATTATGCCCAACCCCTTTGCTCTCAAATTTTACAGGTTCTTCACTTCCCCTGTAAGTAACTCTAATTATAGCAATAGTTGTCTCTATTTGCAATAGTATTTAGAAAATTCATGAATATTTTAGAGTTTTTTCTGTTACAGTTCACTTGTATCTTATTTTTGACAGATTTCATGCTCGCATGAAAATCTGTCAAGAATAAGATACAAAGGGAGCGCCTGGTTATGAGCAAAAAGGAGCTGCGCAGCAGCGGAGAGCGCTGAAAGCGCGGTTTTGCGAATGGCGCGGGTGAACGTCCGTTTCCGCTTACCGGCGGCATACTGCCAGCACGTCTTCAAACTTCATTTTGCCGCCGAACAGATCCAGTGCACTGCCAATTGTCACATCGACGTGGTTGTTTCCCAGTTTTTTGAGCAGCTCCAGGTCTTCAAAACTTCCCACGCCGCCGGCGTACGTCACCGGAAAATCTTTCATCTTCGCAAGCAGTTCCACCAGCTCCGTCTCAATGCCGGAAGCCTTTCCCTCGACATCCACGGCATGGATCAGGAACTCATCACAGTATTCTGACAGGTGATGCAGCAGTTCCTCTGTCACTTCTTCGTCCGTGAACTTCTGCCAGCGGTCCGTCACGATATAGTATTTTCCGTCCCGCTTCCGGCAGCTTAAATCCAGTGTCAGCCGCTGCTTTCCTACCGTCGTCACCAGCTTGTCCAGATTTTCATAGAACACATGGCCGTCGCGGAACACATACGAAGTCACAATCACATGGCTTGCCCCCGCTGTCAGAAACTCGCACGCATTCTCCGCATCAATGCCGCCTCCCACCTGCAGGCCGCCCGGGTACGTCGAGAGTGCCAGCAATGCCTGGCGCTTCGTCTCCTCGTAAAACTCGGTACCTTCCTTGTTCAGCAGAATCACATGGCCGCCCGTAATGCCCTGCTCTTCGTACAGCTGCGCATAGTACGACGCATCCTGCTCCGAGACAAAATTCTCGCTCGCCTGATTTCCCTGATCTTTCAGCGATCCCCCGACAATCTGTTTTACTTTTCCGTTATGAATATCAATACATGGTCGAAATCTCATTTTCCCCGTTTCCTTTCTTTTCTCTCCCCTTAAGTTTTCCACATTATATCAAAATCCGACCATTCTGTGTATAAATTCACCAAATTTTCATGGTTCTTTCATAGAAAAGAAAGAAGAACCTGCTTTTTCCACAGATTCTTCTTTCTTTTCCGGCTTGCCACCGTTCTTTATTTATCGATGTCCTCAAAGGCCTCTTTCACTTTATCCATAAAGCCTTTTTTCTTCTTCGGCTGCTCTGCAGTTTCGCCGTCGGCTGCTTTTTCTTCTGCTGCCGGGCGGTTTCCGCAGGCTTCGTCGAAGGCGCGGAGGGCCTCTTTTGCTTTCTCATTCAGTTTCGTCGGAGTCTGGACTACGAGTGTTACGTAGTGATCACCGCGCACATTGCTGTTGCGAAGGGACGGAACACCTTTTCCCTTCAGACGGATCTTCGTATCGGTCTGGGTTCCCGGTTTTACAGTGTAGAGAACGTCCCCGTCAACGGTGCTGATCTTCACATCACCGCCGAGTGCTGCCTGGGCAAACGTAATCGGTGCAGTGGAGAAAATGTTCATATCCTGTCTCTGGAAGATCGGATGACGGGTTACCTGAACCTCGACAAGCAGATCTCCTCTCGGTCCGCCGTTTACACCCGGCTCACCTTTTTCACGGATCCGGATGCTCTGTCCATCGTCGATTCCAGCCGGAATGTTGACCTGAATGCGTTTTCTGCTGGATGTATAGCCCGTGCCGTGGCATGCGGTACATTTATCGCGAATGATCTTTCCGGTTCCGTTACAATCCGGACAGGTCGTCACGTTTCTCACAGAACCGAACATGGTCTGCTGTGTGTACGTAATCTGACCAGTTCCGTTACATTTGGAGCATGTCTCCGGTGAAGTTCCTGGTTTTGCGCCGGTTCCGTGGCACGTTGTACAGGTATCCTTCAGGTTGATCTCGAGCTCTTTCTGGCATCCGAAAACAGCTTCCTCAAACGTAATGTGGACAACAGCGCGGAGGTTTGCTCCCTTCATAGGTCCATTGTTTGCTCTTCTTCTGCTTCCGCCGCCACCGAACAGGTCGCCGAAAATATCGCCGAAGATATCACCCATATCTCCGCCGCCAAAGTCGAAGCCGCCGAATCCGCCGGCTCCTGCGCCGCCACCGCCGTTTTCAAATGCAGCGTGGCCAAACTGATCGTACTGACGCCGTTTGTCCGGATCACTCAGCACGCCATAGGCTTCTGTCGCCTCTTTAAATTTTGCCTCGGCCTCTTTGTCGCCCGGGTTCATATCCGGATGGTATTTCTTGGCCAGTTTACGGTATGCTTTTTTTAATGTTGCATCGTCCGCTCCGCGGTCTACGCCGAGGACCTCGTAATAATCTCTTTTTTCTGCCATTTATGTTCACCTTTTCATTTCTGTTCCACAAATTTCATCTTTGCAGAAATGTTTTTCCGCACGCTCCAGTATAGCACTTTTCCGAAAGCAATACCAGCATAAATACAGGGGGCGGAATGTATTTTCCGTCCCCTGCAAACATTCGCCTCACAGGGCTTTTTGCGTTTATTTACTTATTGTTTCAACTCACAGTCGGTATTTTCACGGAGTGTGACATGCCGAAAATTAAACCTCTTTGTAGTCAGCGTCTACGACATCGTCGTCATGGCCGCCTGCTGCTCCTGCATTTCCCATATCCGGGCCTGCACCTGCTGTTCCGGCACCAGCGCCTGCTGCTCCGCCCTGCTGCTCATACAGTTTTGCAAACAGTTTCTGAGCGCTTGTCATCAGTTTTTCCTGAGCTGCTTTCAGATCAGCTACCTGTGCATCGGTCATTTCTTCCGGATTGCATTTTGCAATGAGATCTTTCAGTGCGTTCAGGTCAGCTTCTACTGCTGTTTTGTCGTTTGCATCAAGCTTGTCGCCGACTTCCTCGATTGCTTTCTCGGTCTGGAATACCATGGAGTCTGCATCGTTTCTTGCGTCGATTGCTTCTTTTCGTTTCTTATCCTGAGCCTCGAACTCAGCAGCTTCTTTGACTGCTTTGTCGATCTCGCTGTCGGACATGTTAGAGCCTGCGGTGATGGTGATGTGCTGCTCTTTTCCTGTTCCAAGGTCTTTTGCAGATACATTTACGATACCGTTGGCATCGATATCAAAGGTAACCTCGATCTGCGGAACGCCTCTTCTTGCTGGCGGAATTCCATCCAGACGGAACTGGCCGAGGGATTTGTTGTCTTTCGCGAACTGACGCTCACCCTGTACTACGTTGATATCTACTGCTGTCTGGTTATCTGCTGCTGTTGAGAAGATCTGGCTCTTCTTGGTCGGGATTGTGGTGTTACGCTCGATCAGACGAGTTGCAATACCTCCCATGGTCTCGATGGACAGAGACAGCGGAGTTACATCCAGAAGAAGGATATCGCCTGCGCCGGCGTCTCCTGCAAGTTTACCACCCTGTACGGAAGCACCAAGTGCTACGCACTCATCCGGGTTCAGGCTCTTGCTCGGCTCGTGTCCGGTCAGCTGTCTTACTTTATCCTGTACAGCCGGGATACGGGTAGATCCGCCTACCAGAAGGACTTTGGAAAGCTCGGATGCCTGAAGGCCTGCATCAGAAAGTGCTCTCTGTACCGGCTCTGCGGTTTTCTCTACCAGGTCGTGGGTCAGCTCATCGAATTTAGCCTTTGTCAGGTTCATATCGAGATGTTTCGGGCCATCTGCGGTTGCAGTGATGAACGGCAGGTTGATGTTGGTTGTAGTTGCGCTGGAAAGCTCTTTCTTTGCTTTCTCTGCTGCTTCTCTGATTCTCTGCAGAGCCATTTTATCATTGGAAAGATCTACGCCTTCCTGTTTCTTGAACTCAGCAAGGATATAATCTGTTACTTTCTGGTCGAAGTCATCGCCGCCCAGACGGTTGTTTCCTGCTGTGGAAAGAACTTCGATAACGCCGTCACCGATCTCGATGATGGAAACATCGAAAGTACCGCCGCCAAGGTCGTATACCATGATCTTCTGCTCATTTTCGTTGTCCAGTCCGTATGCCAGAGCTGCTGCGGTAGGCTCGTTGATGATACGTTTTACATCAAGACCTGCGATTTTACCGGCATCTTTGGTTGCCTGACGCTGTGCGTCATTGAAGTAAGCCGGAACTGTGATAACTGCTTCTGTTACTTTCTCACCAAGGTAGTTCTCTGCATCACCTTTCAGTTTCTGAAGAATCATAGCGGAGATCTCCTGCGGAGAGTATTTCTTTCCTTCGATGTCTACTTTATAGTCAGTACCCATCTCACGTTTGATAGAACGGATGGTTCTGTCTGCGTTTGTTACAGCCTGACGTTTTGCCGGCTCGCCGACCAGACGGTCACCTGTTTTTGTGAATGCTACGATAGATGGAGTTGTTCTTTCACCCTCTGCGTTTGCGATAACGGTTGGTTTTCCACCTTCCATAACGGCTACACAGCTGTTTGTTGTTCCTAAGTCAATACCAATAATTTTGCCCATTGTTGTTTCCTCCTCAATGAATTATGCTAAAAAATGGTTTAATTTCTATTTATTTATCTTCAAGGCTTAGTTAGCCACCTTGACCATACTGTGACGGACTACGGAACCTTTGTACATGTAGCCCTTCAGGAACTCTTCTACGACGATGTTCTCGCCGGCTTCCTCATCCTCCACATGCATCACTGCGTTGTGCAGGTTCGGATCGAATTCCTTTCCAACGGCCTCGATCACGGTTACACCGAGTTCATCGAGTGCTGTGGTAAACTGTTTGTATACTTTATTCATGCCGTCTGCGAACGGATCTTCCTCCGGGTTTTCCACCGTTGCAAGTCCGCGCTCGAAGCTGTCAACAACCGGAAGAATCTTCTCGATGATGTCTTTTGCTCCAATGGCATACATATTTGCTTTTTCTTTTTCGGTGCGTTTGCGGAAGTTATCGAACTCTGCCATCTGACGGGTCAGGCGGTCAGTCAGCTCTTCGATTTTCTCATCTTTTTTATCTTTTTTCTTTTTGAAGAACTTTCGTTCTTTGCCATCCTCAGCAGTTTCTTCTGCAGCTTCCGCTTCTTTTGCCTCTGCTGCTTTCTTTGCTTCTTCCTGCTCCGCAGCCGGTTCGGTTTCCGGCAGATCGGTCTCTGCTCCGGTTTCTTTTTCCATCTCGCGTGTAGGTTCTTCCATGGTTTCCTCTTTCTTTCTATTTTCTTCGCTCACTGATCATTCCACCTTTCTACTCACCTGTGTCCGGCTTTTTGAAGACGGCGTCCAGTTGAACTTTTAATGTTTTCAGGTTATCTACCACATTTTCGTAATCCATCCGCTTTGGTCCCACGATACCGATTGTTCCGCGCATACCGTTTCCCATATCGTATGTGGTGGTGACCACGCTGCAGTCCCGTAAGGGTTCCATCGAAGATTCATTTCCGATGTATACCTGAATACCGGTATTTTCCTCTCCGTCCTGCTCCTCGGCAGCTCCTTTGATCATATCGACCAGTTTCTGCCGTTCCTCGAATGTGGAGATCAGCTGGCTGGCTTTGCTGCTGTCGGAAAGCTCAGGGTACTTGAAAATGTTGGTTGCGCCGCTGGTGTACACCGGCACATCTTCTTCGCTGACTGCGATGGCTTCCGCTACGGTATCGACCACTTTGCTGATGATGCCGGAGTGGATGCCTGCCTGCTCTTTCATCTTCTTGATCATGCCAAGATTGATTTCTTCAATGGTCAGGCCATTGAGCTGTGTGTTCAGAAGCAGGTTCAGCTTTAATATCTGTTCATCGTTGATGGTCTCGTCTAGGTCGATCATCTGGTTTTTCACCAGGTTGCCTTCTACGACGATGACGGCCAGGAGCTGCTCTTCATTGACTTTTGAGAGCTGGATGAATTTCACTTTATTTCTGTGATATTCCGGTCCTGTAATCAACGTTGCATAGTTGGTAGATGAAGCGAGGACTTTGACAACCTGCTGCAGAACTTTTTCCATTCGGTCTGTTTTTTCAATGACCATGTTTTTGATGTCTGCAACTTCCTGTTCTTTTTCCCGCATCAGCTCATCTACATAGAGGCGGTAGCCTTTATCGGAAGGAATGCGTCCTGCGGAAGTGTGGGGCTGTAAGATGTAACCCATCTCTTCCAGATCGGACATTTCATTCCGGATTGTGGCGGAGCTTAAATTCAAATCCGTGTATTTGGAAATCGTTCTTGAGCCGACCGGCTCGCCCGTTTCCAGATACGTCTGGATGATCGCTTTTAATATTTTTCTTTTTCTTTCATCCAATTCTGTATCCACTAAGATAAGCTCCTTCCTGTTGTATAGTCCTGTTAGCACTCGTTTCAGTGGAGTGCTAACATCTATGCTCTTAAGATAGCACTCTGCCTTTTGTTTGTCAACACCTTTTCCCGGTTTTTCTATGAAGAAATTGTGAAAAAAGTATAAACCGTTTTCTTTCTGAAAAGGAATCTGACTTTTCTTTTTTATTGCATTCTACTGTTTCAAAGGCGCTATAGCCGTATGGTAGGATTCTGCCATTTCGATACGACCATTTAGTAGCATTTTCTCAGAGGTGATGAATCATGAAATATCAGAGACTGGAGGATCTGCGCACGGACCGCGATCTGACGATCCGCCAGGTTGCCGACTATCTCGGCTGCAACCGCGATGTGTATACCCGATATGAAAAAGGCGTCCGGCAGCTGCCGATCTCCATTGCCATCCGTCTGGCGGAGCTGTATCAGGTCAGTCTGGATTATCTGGTCGGCATCAGCGATGAGAAGCGGCCGTATGGATCCTGACTTTCCGGTGTCTCCGCCGCAGCAAAAGCAGGAGGACAGTTTTTCTTCTCCCTGTCCTCCCTGTTTTGCTTTTTCGTTTACAGATTCTGCAGATATTCCATCATCCGCGTTTCGCTGAGTTTCCATCCGTCCGGCTCCCCGCAGAGATACAGCGTAAAATGCCCGCACGGGACTCCGTTTTCCAGGTGGATGCCGGTATACAGTTCTACAATGAGGAGTTCTTCTGCTTTTTCTTCATATATATTAGTGATCTGATAGATGCGCTCTCCCTTTTCGTCCACCGGCCATTCTTTCTTCAGCACATCCCTCAGACGGCTCTCCCGCCCCTGCGCTTCGCATTCTTCCTCCCGGCTGATCATTTTTTCAAACGCTTCCGGCGTCTCCATCCGTTCCACTATATTCTGGACAAAATCTTCTATTTCTATTCTTTCTGCTTTTCCCATTCGTTCCCCCATTTCTGCCGTACATATTTTTCTGTTTTCTGCACAGGCTGTCTTCCCCCGCCGTTTCTCTCTCCCGCCCCATTCTCCAATTTGCGACCATATGATCTGATTTAACTTTGTTCATCCAACCGTTTGGTAGTATGGGTTTGAATCTGAAAGGATGGTACAACGTATGAAATACCAGAGAATTGAAGATATGCGGATCGATCAGGATCTCACCATCAAAGAGATTTCTGCCCTGCTCGAATGCAACCGCGACGTCTATTCCCGCTACGAAAAAGGAATCCGCGACATCCCGATCGACTATGTGATCCGGCTTGCACGGTTCTATGACTGCTCGGTCGACTATCTGCTGAGTGTCTCCAGTAAAAAGAGAAAATTCGGCGATTAATTTTTTTATTGTTGTCTTTTTTATTTTTGTGTTTTTCGTTTTGATACGACCGTTTGGTCGTATTTTATATTATAATGGTATTCTTATTTTGCGTCAATTCTGAACAAGAAGGAATCAAAATCGGACGCAAAAAAGCGTGCCGGAAAGTTTTCTGTCGCTTTTCCGGCACGCTTTTTTTCATGCTCTTTTCTTCTTTTTTATTTCTGATTTTTTATTCTTCCATGTCATCCAGGCTCTTCTTCAGTGTGATCATTTTGTCACGCAGCTCGGCGGCCATTTCGAAGTTGAGTTCGGCGGCAGCGGCTTTCATCTGTTTCTGTACCTGGCCGATCAGTTTTTCCAGTTCTTCGCGGCTCATGGACTCCGGGTCTTTTTCCATCTTTTCTTCTGTCTTTGCCACTTCTTTCGAAATGCTGATGAGATCGCGGACGGCTTTTTTGATGGTGGTCGGAGTGATGCCGTGTTCTTTGTTGTAGGCTTCCTGCAGGGCACGGCGGCGCTTCGTCTCGTCGATTGCGAGGCGCATGGAATCGGTCATCACATCGGCGTACATGATAACATGGCCCTCGCTGTTTCGTGCGGCACGGCCGATGGTCTGGATCAGGGAGGTTTCGGAACGCAGGAAACCTTCTTTATCGGCATCCAGGATCGCCACGAGTGTGATTTCCGGGATGTCGAGACCCTCACGCAGAAGGTTGATGCCGACGAGCACATCGAAGACATCGAGACGCATATCACGGATGATCTCGGTCCGTTCCAGGGTGTCGATATCGGAGTGCAGGTAGCGCACGCGGATGCCGGCCTCTTTCATATAGTCGGTCAGATCCTCTGCCATACGCTTCGTCAGCGTCGTCACGAGAACTTTGTTGTGTTTTTCAGTTTCTTTCTTTACTTCCGAAATCAGATCGTCGATCTGTCCCTCCACCGGGCGCACCTCGACATCCGGGTCGAGAAGGCCGGTCGGGCGGATGATCTGTTCGGCGCGCAGCAGCTCGTGGTCTGCCTCGTAGTCGCCCGGCGTGGCAGATACGAAGAGGATCTGATCGATCCGGTCCTCGAACTCGCCGAAGTTCAACGGGCGGTTGTCTTTTGCGGACGGCAGACGGAATCCATAGTCCACCAGCGTCGATTTCCGCGACTGGTCGCCGGCATACATGCTGCGGATCTGCGGAACAGTCTTATGCGACTCATCCACGATGATGAGGAAATCATCTCCGAAATAGTCCATCAGTGTGTAGGGCGGCTCGCCTGGCTTTAATCCGGAGAGGTAACGCGAATAGTTTTCGATGCCGGAACAGATGCCGGTTTCTTTGAGCATCTCAATATCAAAATTGGTCCGCTCCTCGATGCGCTGGGCCTCGATCAGTTTTCCCTCGTGCTTGAAGAACTTCACCTGCTCTTCCATATCCTTTTCAATCTCGCCTGTTGCTTTCAGGATCGTGTCCATCGGCACAACGTAGTGGGAGGCAGGAAAGATTGCGATGTGGTTCAGTTCACATAAGATTTCACCCGTCAGCGTATCGATCTGCACCAGACGGTCAATCTCATCCCCGAAGAACTCGACGCGCACCGCCTTGTCCGTCTCCTCCGCCGGAAAAATCTCCAATACATCACCGCGCACGCGGAACGTACCGCGGTGGAAATCCATATCATTCCGGTCATACTGAATATCAATCAACTGCCGGATCACATCGTCCCGGTCCTTTTCCATTCCCGGGCGGAGCGAAATAATCATCTCCATGTAGTCCTTCGGGCTTCCGATTCCATAGATACACGAAACACTGGAAACCACAATGACATCGTTCCGCTCACTCAGTGCAGAAGTCGCGGAAAGCCGCAGCTTATCAATCTCATCGTTCCGCGCAGAGTCCTTCGCAATATACGTATCCGAAGACGGCACGTAAGCCTCCGGCTGGTAGTAGTCGTAGTAGGAGACAAAATATTCTACTGCATTCTCAGGGAAGAATTCCTTAAACTCACCGTACAGCTGTGCTGCAAGTGTTTTATTGTGCGCTATGATCAAGGTTGGCTTATTTAACTGTGCAATAACATTTGCCATGGTAAAGGTCTTGCCGGAACCTGTAACGCCCAGCAAAGTCTCGCATTGATTGCCTTCTTGAAAGCCTTTGACCAGTTTTTCGATTGCCTGGGGCTGGTCGCCTGTAGGCTGGTATTCGGAGTGTAATTTGAATATTTGTTGTGAATTCTGCAAAAAAGCACCTCCTGGTTTTTATATCAAAAAAGTTCGTCTATCAGTCAGAAATTCGTCGAAGCACATTCTCTGATTTTAGCCGAATATGCCTCTCGACGAATTCTGTTCACCACCCGATATTTTATAGACTGATAAAAAGTAGTAAAACTAACGTGGACGAATTAACACTCAAATGTAAGAGATATTATATCATGGAAATTTAAAATTGTATATATGATACGAACATTAGTTCTTCAAAAATTCATTTACATTTATCATTGTATCCAGAACACTTTCCGTATCCAGCTCCTTCTTTTCCGGTAATACTTCTTCCATATAAGAAAGCAATTCCGGCGGAATCTCCTCAGCTATAATATTTCCATTGTGGTATGGGGAGCATCCGTTGTGCTTATTAGAATAATATACTTTTACATAAAAATATCCCTCAGGGCTTCAAACCCTGAGGGGCATCCTCGTTCATTTCAATTTTCCTTTTGTTTTTCAAGCTGTTCCATACAATATTTTTCTGCCAGAATTATAAATTCATCTGCAACTGAAATCTGCCGTTCTGATTCTTCTTTACTTGCAATATATCATAATCGCTAGCATGGCGAATCTCTTCTGCCTGTCCGATTTTCCTTCCCATTTCTCTTGGAAACACTGATGTTTTCACATAATCCTTATTGAAGTTAGCCACAGCATCCTTATGCCTTTTATATGCTTTACCGCTTACAGCATGTACTGCATTAATTGCATGAAAAATAGAATAGTATGCCCTGTTATTGGCTCCTTTATAATCTTCAATAGAAAATAATGCTCTTGCTGATTTCAGATCATTTCGGGCTGTTTCCAGACGATATAACACCAGATCCCGTCTAGTACCGATTTCCTGATTATGCTGCTCCATACAAAACTACCCCTTCTTTATGAATATTGGAATAAAATGGATAGTTCACAATCCACTTGTTAAAATGTGCTTCACTTTTTGCAATAGGCTTAATATCCGTGTCATGATCCATATTAAAGTCATAGGTCATGTACGAGAGCTGTTGTGCATATGCCTTTAATTCCAGATCTGACATATCTGCCAGAATCATAATGTCCACATCAGAATCCGGACGGAAGTCACCCCTTGCATAAGAACCATAAAGGATTATCTGACGTACATGGGAACCATAAATCTTCTTGACCTCTTCCACATACTGTTTAATTAAATCCTGCATAATCTTTGGCATACATCATCACCTCATTTTCTGCTGATAATACTATAAATTTCTCGATTCACAAATCTTTCTTCTTGATTTTATTATAACCAGTTTACCTTCGTTTCTCAATCAGTATTTTCCATGTATCAATTTTACTACTTTCTTCGACGAATTTTGTTCACCGTTATAGCCAATCCATCATGTCCATTTACTTTTAACGCATCGTTTATTATGCTTTATATAGTATTATTTTACCTTTCCAAATCAATATATGGTATGCAAATTAATATCAAGATACTAGGAGACAAAGTATTCCACTGCGTTTTCCGGGAAGAATTCCTTAAACTCACCATACAGCTGTGCTGCAAGTGTTTATTGTGCGCTATGATCAAGGTTGGCTAAGCCCCATTAACAAGGCAAAGACCATCTGCATATGGATCCGTGTCTCCTTCGATGCTTCCAGCAACAGTTTAGCATCGTAATACCCAATTGCCACCTTTAAAAAGATAACTGTATCTTTTTTTCATAAATATTAATAATTCTTCCTATAAATAAGGCTGTCAGTATGGTTCCTATACCAAGACCATAAAAATGGGTATGATTAATTAAACATAAAATAATAGTGACAAACACAAGTGTAATATCAAAAGTATTTTTCACTATTGAAAAAGGAAAAGAGAAGACTTCTGAAATAGTTTTTACAATACCATCAGTTGGTGTTAAAATAAGATTTGTTTTCACGCTTAAAAATACGCCCATTGCAGTAATGAACATCGTCATAATAAAGCAAATAACCCTTAAGTATAAACTTAACGATAATGTAGGAATTATAAAATCATATAAATCAGTCAACCAACCAAAAGCAAACGATAACGGAATTTCTAAAATAAAAGTAACTGTGATCTTTTTGGATAAAATACATTGAATAATAACAAATATTAAGTAACAGATAATAGAAGCTGTTCCTAAAGAAATGTTATAGATTTGTGATATTGAATACATCACAGAACTAAAAGCAGCAACTCCTAAATCAAAGCGAACATTTAATACAACAGCAAAAGCTATTAAATTCAAACCAAGAAAATACAAAAAATATTTTTTCATTATTATTACCTCATCATTTCTATGGTACTGTAAGCCATCAGAACCGGAGATTCTGCCTTGATGGCACACTTATAAAAAGCCCAAAGGTCTTGATTTCAAGGCTTTCAGGCTTAAGTTAACCCCAGCGGAGTCTGTTGTGTTTATCTTACTGGAATTTCACCTTCATCTATCAGTCTGTCTGGGGAAAATACAATACGGATTCTTCCGTCTGTCGCAACCTTGCAATCTCCGTCAAACGCATTCTTACCGCCATCCTCGATTTTCGCAGTTCCTGAAAGGATATTCTCACAGATGCGTATCGCTGTATTCATGATGCTATGATCCATGGAACCAACGAAAGGCATTCCCGCATATCCCACATGGCCATTAAAATTGCGGTCAAATTCACTTTCATAGGACTTGATTTTATCCAGAGCTCCCAATAGTGTATTAATACTGTCTCTGCAGAGCAGATTACCATTGCAGGCATCTCCTGAAAACAGGATTCGCTCTTTCCGATCAAGGAAACAACAGCCTCCCGATGTATGACCCGGTGTCTCAATTACCTCGATACTGCGTCCCCCCAGCTCAAACACCATCCCCTCCTTCAAAGGAAGACATTTTGGCATCTTTTGTATCCGCCGGATATCCGCAGGGCTACAGTCATACACATCGTAAGCTCCCATATTTCCCAAAAGTTCCACATAATCTGCGATGCTATCATAATTTATCGGTTTAAGACTATCCTCATCTTTTTCGTGAATATATACCTCTTCAAACTGAGCAGCTCCTCCGATATGATCCTGATGTCCATGTGTCAGCACTACATCATAGGGAAGCGGAGTCAGCCAGGAAATCAGCTTTTTCAGGTCTGTCATTCCGACACCCGTATCGATGAGTAATGCACGTTCCGTACCTTTTAACAAAAACATGGCTGTCATACCAGCCTCATTGATAGCCCCGGTGTCTTTTGCAATCTCCATCACCTGATATGTAGTCAGCTTTGCCATATCCATTCCATCCTTTCCGCATCAGTGCATAAATACATTTTCTGCATCCTCATCTAATGGTACAGTAAATGCCGGAGCATGTTTAACAAGAAGCTCCATCAGCCTGTGGTCATAATTATCTTTAACTTCGCAGATATTGTCAAAAATCATAATTGCCTCTTTACCTGGCTCACATACCGGCCACTGCGGAAGAGAAGGAACGGAAGGATTTCCGTATCTCGCAAAGTTTATCCAGGCACCACATATTCTCTCCTGCAGGCGGTCTGTTTCTCCCGGCACATTGCAGATAGGAATTCGGTCAATATTATGGAAAACAAACGGGATTTCAGAGCAATGCCATGCCAGTTTTCCTCCCTCATATGGGAATTCATAATTAAACATGTAGGAATATACGGGAGCTTCCTTATGTACTGACTTCTTCGCAATGAAATCTTTCGATGCATAACGGAAAATATAATCCAGCGACAGAACATCTACAAGGCGATTATTCGGATATGCTTTTTCGAATTCTGCTGCAATCTCTTCTGCATCCTCCTGAAAGCATTTTTCCAGAAGTTTCATCGTTTCCTCACGGGTCAGTTCATCCCTATTCTCCAGAACCGGCTTGAAATCAAATTCTCCAAAAACGCTACCCACTATCACCGGAATCTTTTTTGCTCCATCGGTAAATCCTACTCTGCGCGGATCACCGGCATACCATGAATTTGCTCTCGGCTCTCCTCCCACGTAGAGTCCTTTCTCCTGCAGCTTGGGTGACACCTTATTATATGCTTCCGCAAGGAAATAGTAAGGAATCGTTTCCAAATCCTCAACGGATTCCAACTTCAATTCCGTCAGAAGGGCCTCCACAATTGCGGTACCGTCATCCTCTGCCTCTTTTTTACCTTCTTCTATTACGCCGCTCTGGATAATCCCCTTATGGAATAAACCTTCTGCAGCCGGTGTATTCATCAGGGAATAAACTTTCATTCCACCACCGGACTGACCAAACAGGGTTACATTACCTGGATCTCCGCCAAAACTAGCAATATTGTCCTGAATCCAATGAAGGGCTGCGACCATATCTGCATTTCCCACATTAGCAGAATTGTAGTATTTTTCCCCATAAGCAGATAAATCAAGATATCCCAAAATATTCAGACGATGGTTCAATGACACGACAACCACATCTCCGTACTCACTCAGATGATCTCCCTCATACGCCACCTGTTCAATGGATGAGCCTGCAAAGAATCCACCTCCGTGCAACCATACCATAACCGGTTTTTTTGCTTCCGGATCCAGACTCTGTGTCCAAATATTCAGATACTGACAATTCTCATCCATTGGCCAGTAACGATGTGGGATCATAACCTCCATCAACGGATGATCCTGCATCAGCATAGGGCACACATAACCATAGGCCAGAGCATTTTTAATACCTTTCCATGGTTTTACCTCTCTTGGCATTTGAAAGCGATCAGCATCAGCATACTTGATGCCATGGAAAGTGTATGTAGAATTCATCTTAAATCCCCGTATCTTACCCGCCTTAGTCTGAACTACCGGTTCTGCCTTACTACAGTAAAAACAATTTCCCATTTTGTATTCCACCTTTCTTTAGTAATTTTATGTATATCTTATTTCATTACCATTTTGTCATTTTTTTGTTACCGTTTTATTACATCTCTATCTCCACATACAGTTTGCATATTAGTCTCTTCCTGTATTGCAGCCCGATACTGAGAGGGAGTCATATGATAATGCTTTTTAAACGCACGAAAAAAGTTTTCCGTATTTTCATATCCAATCTCTTTTCCGACTTCAGTCATCCTCTCATTTTCTAAACTTTTTCACCTCATTATACAATAATTATTGATACCCATCTACTATAATCCCATACATTTCAGAATGATCCGAAGATTATGGACTGCACATCTTTGCACATCTCCGAGACACAGACGAGGTTTCTTATCTAAATGTCCTTTGTATCCGATTGCTCTGCCATCATCTAAAATAAAAGCAACTTCCTCATTGGCCGGGCATATCTTTGGCACAAAACTTGCCGGATCATTGAAAAATGTTTTCATATCATTTGCCTGCATGTAGACTTTTTCCCCATCAACCAAAATCTCTCCATCCTTCATCTCGGCAGTATGTCCTTCACCCAGAGGTGCCATGACTGTATCCGGTCCTTCCGGATCAACTGTAAAGGAATTCCAGCTGGCTGCGAAAACCGGTGCAAATGGTACTTCCTGCACCATAATTACCTGCCCACGTTCATCAAACTCTGGCATAACTGTTCTCACAGCCTGAAGAATATTCATGGCCCTTCCTTTTCCTCCCGGCATAATCAAATCATTTCCGGCATGCATGGATTTCCAGGGTGTACTGCTGCCTCCGTTCCAATCAGTCATGATCAGACCTTCAAATCCCCATTCTCCGCGGGCAAGATCCGTACATAAGTCATAACTATCTGCTGTAGGAACACCGTTGATCAGATTGTAGGAACTCATGATAGACAACGGTTGAGATTCCTGAATAGCAATTTTATAGGGTTCCAGATAAATCTCCCTCAGTGCCCGCTGACCAATCACAGAATCCACAGCATTCCGATTCGTCTCCTGATTATTAGCTGCATAATGCTTAATGCATCCACCTCCTCCTGGCAGGCTCTGAAGACCGCGTACCATTGCTGACGCCATCTTTCCAGATATGAGAGGATCTTCAGAAAAATATTCAAAATTTCGTCCGCACATAGGATCACGCTGAATATTCATTCCTGGTCCCAGAAGCAAATCAATCCGCATTGCCTGCATATCTGCTGCCATTCCGCATCCTACCTGTTCCAAAATTTCCGGATCAAAAGACTGAGCAAGAAGCGTACCCACCGGCCATGCCGTACAGTAATGGTATACCTGCCTCTTTTCCCCCGATTCCAGATCGGTTGCCTCAAACTGCTGTGTGATACGCACACCGCCCGGACCGTCTGCCAATACAATAGAAGAAACACCATAACTTTCCAGTGCGTGTGTTGTTTCCCCTGCCGCTCCAGGTACAGATTCCGAACTGGCTCCAATCACAGGATTGTTCTCATCCTGCACACCCCAGCCTGTACCACAGCAAAGATCCGCCAATTGTGCAGCATCAAGCTGTGCGGCAAATTCTTCCATTGACACTCTGCCCGAAGCCACATCATTCAGCTTCCATTCTTTCTTTTCCACATACCGTACTGTTTCGTAAGGCATAACCGGCTGATAGCTGGTATCTGTCGCATATGTAACCACCTTTTCATCGCTATAGGCTGAACGCGAATCCAGCGTTTCCGGTATCTGCACAGCCAGAAGAACCGGTACATCCTTCCATATAGTTTCATCCTTTCGGTCAGTTAACCCCTTCTTTTCCTCCAAAGTTTCCGTTAACGGAAGCTCCACCAATACCTGTTCTGTCAAAGCAGTTTGTTCCAGCCGAATCTTGCACACCGGTTTTGTATCTCTGGAAGAAGTACCGAT
Organism: Blautia sp. AF32-4BH; assembly: GCF_003460565.1. NCBI lineage: Bacteria > Bacillati > Bacillota > Clostridia > Lachnospirales > Lachnospiraceae > Blautia > Blautia sp. AF32-4BH. Next base: position 92,181 of record NZ_QTVL01000005.1, read on the forward strand.
ACGCACTCCATAATCTCCTTTTGACAGAATATAACCTCCTGCATTTTCACTATAAGATGCAAGATTACGCAGCGGTATGCGGATTTTGATATCTTCCTTTTCGCCCGGTGCCAGTAACATCGTTTTTTGGAAACCTTTCAGCTCCTGTTCCGGCATATCCATCTCCGATACCGGTGCAGAAACATATATCTGCACAACTTCACGTCCGGCAAACGCTCCTGTATTTTCTACTGTTACGCCAAGAACCAGTGTATCCTCATCCAGCGATGCCTCCAGATTTCCCAGTGCAAATGTCGTATAGGAGAGTCCATAACCAAAAGGATAACCCGGCTCAACATTAAATGTATCAAAGTAACGATAACCTACATAAATTCCTTCCGTATATACTGCCTTATTAAAATCCTGAAGGAAATTGCCTGCCGTAGGATAATCTTCATATTTTTTTGCCCAGGTTGCGGTCAGCTTTCCTGACGGTGTTGCCTTACCTGTGAGAATATCGGTAACGGCGGCTCCTCCCTCCTGTCCTGCCTGCCCCATGAGAAGAATAGCATCCGCACAAGCCGCCTCCAGATCCTGCACCGATATGGAGCCCGGAACATTCAGCACCAGTATCAATGAAGAAAAAGCTGACCGCAGCTTTTTAAGATTATCCATCTCCACTGCAGAAAGCCTGTAATCTCCAATTTCATACTTTTTATCCCCAATGGATACTTCTTTTTTCATGAAACGATCATTTCCCTCACCGGAATTTCTCGAAATGACACAAATAGCAGTTTCTGTTTCTTTTGCATATTCTTCCAGTTTTTCTGTTGTCAGCGGTTCCTCCGGAAACGCAAAAACACTCATGACCTGGTCCTTCATCTCTCTTTTGGCCAGATCATAGCATCTGGCCCACGCCATCTGCTGTTCCCGGTTCACAATCTCAAAACCTTCTGTTTCCATAGCATTCAGAATATTAATATGATAACGCAGAGACTGATCCACATCCTGATCACCACCGCCGGAAAGACCGCCGTTAAAAGGATCTCCCGATCCCGTTCCGCCGCGGATTGTTCTGGCAGCTCCGTTTCCAAACAAGGCAATCTTTCCCCTGCCCTTTAACGGAAGAACCCCATTTATGTTTTTTAAAAGTACCATTCCCTGCGTCGCCGCTTCTCTCGATATTGCAGCACCGCTGATCTCACGTTCGGACATCGGCGGATATATCGTATTACTTTTCATATTTTTTCCCTGCCTTTCATTTCTATTCCCCTCTTATCCATTTATGAAAAGAACCTGACTCCTTACGAATCAGGTCCCTTTATCAGTTTCCATATTTTTGTTTATGAAATTTTTTCTGCCAGGAAATCTGTCATCATCTGTTCTGTTTCTTCCAATCCATTAGCCTCATAATCCGCAATCAGCTTATCCCAGTTTGCATCAAAATTATCTACACTTTCTGTTACGCACTTAATCAGTCCCGGCCATGCAATCTCATTCAGAATTTCCACATTGTTCGTAATCTCCTGCGGTGTCGCATATGCCCAAAGTGGGGAATACGGCGGTGTTTCGAATTCATCTGGCTGCGGGAAGATATCGGTCAGCATCTCTACATTCCATGCTTCACAAGCTGCCTTCTGCTCCTCGTTATACTCTGCAATTACAGATTCTCTCGTAACAGGTGTGTAAGGATTACCATTTTCATCCACTGCACCGTCTCCATAAATCGGAAATCCCGTATAATTGCCAATACCAGTATTTTTTCCGTAATCCGGATCAGAACTTGCTTTTGCAATCTCTTCTTCCGTACGATATCTCATTCCATTCTCATCTACAAAATAGTTTTCTCCTTCAACACCCCATTTGTAAAGTACTGCACCCTCATCGGAGCAGAGATAATCAAGGAATTTAATTGCACGAACCGGATCCTCACAGTCCTTTGTGATTGCCAGTCCGTATCCAACCTGAAGACCCTGATACATCAGTGTGGGTGCCTTCGTCTCAGCATCAATTGTCACAGGAAGCGGACAATATGTTTTATCCAGTTTTCCTTCTGCTTTCAATGTTGCTTCCGCCTGTCCATAATGCCAAAGTGCATCAGTAATAGCTACAACACGTCCGCTGGCAAGCTTTGCAATGTAATCGTCATCTGTCTGTGTTGCAAAGTTTGGATCCAGAATTCCCTCATCATACATACGACTCAGCCATCTGAAATATTCTTTTTCTTTATCACTCACATGCTTGTAAATGCAGTTATAGTTATCATCAACAAGCCAGGAACCGTTATCCGGTGCACCATCAGCAATAAATCCAGCGGGATTACTGAGTGTAATGAGCCAGTGCCAGTCAGCAGCACTCATGGAAATACCAATGGTATCCAGACCATCATCGGTTTTAGGATGTGCTGCCAGGTACTGCTTGATCAGGGCTTCATACTCCTCCAGAGTCTTAGGATATTCATAATTATTTTCCTTAAGAGCTGCGTACTGTATCTGGCAGTTTCCTCCGGTTGCCAAAATCTGGTATCCTACACCAGCATAAGAAAGCTGATATATTCCTTCATCTCCAGAACCCCATTTCAGCTTTTCAAACTCATCGCCGTACATTTTTTTAATATTTGGACCATATTCCTCGATCAGATCTGTCATATCAATAAGTGCACCTGCCTCATACAGACTGTTTACACTTTGCTTAGCATAAATCATATCTGGATATTTGTCCTCAGCAATCATCAAAGATATATCCTCGTCAGGATCGCCTGTACTGGATACCGGATAGGAAATATCCAAAGTCACACCTGTGGCTTCAGTAATCGCCTGAGCAACAGGATTTTCCCAGTTACCATTTTTTCCGTCTGCATTGTAGTACTTGAAAGTTATAGGTGACAAATCATCCTTACTGTCCCCAGTACTGCTCTCGCTGTTTTCATTCTTGCTGCTTTCGCTCTTACTGCTTTCCGTATCCTTGGAGCCACATCCTGCCACTGTTCCAACGCAGAGTGCTGCTACCATAAGCAGAGCTAAAATTTTCTTCCTTTTCATGTTATTCCTCCCTATATTCTTAGAAAGTCCTACTATAAGGCCAAACATTTGAGATTTTACAATACCTCTATTATTTGTCTCTCATTGCAATAACTCTCCAAAATTATTTTAGATTTTCACGCGCGTTTTTACTTATCTAAAAGATATCATGGATAGTATATTGGAAGATATAGAAGAATTAACCTTTAAATTTAGAAATATTGACTAATCATTTTTGTAAAAAAAGGTACACCCGTGCGAACCTTGAAAATTTCATATAAAACAATAAATTTATGTCAGGAAATGGTATAATGATCTCAGATTATTTGTGAGGTGATCCCATGTCTTTTGCTAAGAATGAATAATTTCTTATTCACAGAAGAAGGGACCAGGGTTATCAGCTGTCCTGCCGGAAATGCCCCGAAAAGCTGCAGCTATATCAAGCAGACAGGGCAATGCCGGTCAGAGGACTTTTAGCCACAAAGCTTCGGTTCGGAATTAAACTTGCGGCATTGAATTTTAAGAAACTGTCAGCATATCTGGACAGTCTGGATCAGTGCGCCTTACTTTCAGCAAACAGCTAAAAAAGCAACAAAGAATCTGAATGTATGTTAATGGAAAACACTACTAATATGAAATATTTGTTGTCTTATATGAAATTTTCAAGGTACGTTAGTTAATGAGTTACTATAAAACGAGTGTTTTGACGCCCATATCATTTTATAAAAATGACTAGTCAATATTACTAAATTCAAAGGTTAATTTTCCTATATCTTACAATATACTATCTATGATATCTTTCAGATAAGTAAAAGCGCGCGTAAAAAACTTAAAATAATCTTGGAGGATTATCACAATGAGAGATAAGAATAATTGAGAGATTGCAAAATCTCAAATGTTTGGATACGCACTTTTTGGCTGTGGAGCTAATTGTCTGGGTGGTATTCTTGGTTCTTTTTAACACTGTATCTGACCGACAACCTGCTGTTGTCCATGTCGTTTATTGCTTTTATGATGTCTGCCGGACGTATTATCAACGCAGTGACAGAATTTTTAAGCGGTTTTATCATTGACCGGACACACACTTTGTCTCTGGGTAAATATGACGCTCAGGCTGCAAATAATGGCATTGCACAATCTTCTGTCACCCTGTTTGCTGAAAGATGCGGATATGCAGTCGTTCCTTTGGTCTGTAGCATTTTGTTAGTTTTGATTAGTAACTTTATGAATGCAGATGAAGAAGTTATAAAATTGAGAAATACTCAATAAAGGAGAGAATTCTAATGACACAATTATTCAATAAATTTTATATTCCTGAAGATGTAGGCATTTCCTCTGTAGCTATTGCCCAGTTTCTGAAAGAATGTGATGAAATAAATTATAAATTGCGGACTCTTCATATTGTTCGCCATGATAAAGCGATAGCAGAAGTTTCCAAATATCCGTTTTGTGCACTTGATAAAAGATTGGTATATTCCGTAAGCAAAACATTTACATCCACGGCTATAGGGATTGCGGTAAAAGAAGGTTTGTTGCGGGTAGATGATTTCCTTCTTGATTATTTTCCGGAATGTCGAGATTTGGACATGGATGATGCAGCCCGTACCATAAAAATTTGCCATCTTTTGACTATGAGTACAGGTCATGGCGTGGATACAGTGGGAGATATGTGCAATGGCATAAGACCCTGGCCGGAAATCTTTTTTACCAGAAAAATAGTATATGAGCCAGGAACTCATTTTGTCTATAATTCCGGAGGAACTTATATGCTGTCAGAACTTATCAGCCGTGTGACTGGCATGTGCCTGAAAGATTGGTTACAGACGCATCTATTTGATCCTCTGGAGATTACAGATGTCAGTTGGGATAAACATGGAGATGTTAACACTGGAGCATGGGGGCTTTTGATTGCTCCACGTGATCTCACAAAACTGGGACTTTTGTACTTACATAAAGGTGTTTACAATGGCATACGCATTCTCACGGAAGAATGGGTTACGGAGGCATCATACCCCCACATTTCCACAAACGTGCAGGGATGTGCCGGATGGGGCCGCCACTATGGATATCAAATTTGGGAGAACAGTCCGGGGAGCTATCGTGCTGATGGAGCATTTGGCCAGTATTGCATGGTATTTCCGAAAATGGATATGGTTATTACAACTACTGCTGAAGAAACGGATGGAAGCAGAATTTTCCCTCTGATTGAAAAGTATATCCTTAATAACATAACTGAGCAGCCGAAACCTCGTGATGCATGGTGTTACCAATACATGAAAAACGTAATGAACCAGTGGGAAACTCCCGTTGTATATTCGCCGAGTGCTTCTTATCTAATGCATATGCTTCAGGGAAAAGAATTTGATTTACGCAGTCGTACATCAGATGAAAAACATACTCTTCGCTTTGAAATTGGCAACAGCCGTATGGAGTTTGTAATCGATGAAATACAGACTATTCACAGTTCCTGTACTGTTGATTTGTTTGGAGAAACCACATATGCAATTGAAATTCCGTCAAATAGCCCACTTATTGGAGACGAACAGAGAAACCGTATTTGGAAATATGCTGCCCATCACAGTTGGGTAGACCAGAGTACCCTTATTTTGACTATATGCTGGCAGGAAACCGGGCATTCACAAACATGGAAATTCTATTTTCATGAAAATACCTTGACTTTGATTGTCACAGATAGTACTAAAGGAATGTTTGAATTGTCTGGTGCGGTGAGTGACCGGAATGTAAGATTTGCTGATATGATTTTTGATGGTGCTTTTAGATAGAAACACGTAAAAATACTCCGGGGATTTTTATTTTTCCCCGGAGTATTTCTGCCAATATCATCATCTCTTCCTTCAATAAACGCCAGGATATCATCCAGTGATCTGTCACTATGAGAATACGCTTCATAAAGAGTAGTTTTTATCTTTTCAGATTTTCCATATTATCCTTCTTCTTTTCCGGTATACTTCTTCCATTTGACACTCCCCACAGCAAGGGGTTTTACGACGCATTGGATAAGCAGCAAGCTTTCGGATCACGCCATTATCCCTTACAGAATAATGGATTGCATCGATGTAGAGAATAGGATAGACCTCGTCCAGTGGCCGGTTCTTCCAGTCTTCAATCCGTGGCAGAATCTTATCCGTCACATCAGAAATTTGAACGCAAAGCAAAAAAATTCCCCCGCACCAGTTACTTCCGGTACAGGGGATTTGTCATACTTTATTTTGTTTTCTTCTTTAAAAATCCAATCGATGTCTTACAGATCAGTTTATCGAAAATCATAAACATTGCCGGCAGAATAAGGATAACAACGACCATACTGATGATCGCGCCCCGCGCAAGCAGGGTACAGATGGAACCGATCATCTCAACCTGAGAGTAGCAGGCTACACCGAAGGTTGCGGCAAAGAAACTCAGGCCACTGCTGATGATGGACGGCATACTGGTCTTATGCGCAATACTGATAGCTTCTTTTTTGTCTTTTCCATTCTGGCGCTCTTTCTGATAACGGGTTGTCATCAAGATAGCGTAGTCCACGGTTGCACCGAGCTGAATCGCTCCGATTACGATGCTGGCCACGAATGGAAGGCTGGTTCCCTGATAATACGGGATTGCCATATTCAGCATAATTGCAAACTCGATGACTGCTACCAGAATAATCGGCAGAGAAATCGATTTGAAGATCAGCAGAATGATGATAAAGATTGCACCAATGGAAAGCACGTTTACGTTGACAAGGTCAGCATCGGTAACATCCTGCAGGTCTTTCATCAACGGTGCTTCACCGATGACCATTCCATTTTTATCGTAGGATTTTACGATTTTGTCAATCGCTTTGACCTGTTCGTTTACTTCATCTGTTGCGGACTCATATTCAGAGCTCACAAATGCAAGCTCATACTCATCGCTCTGCAGCATGCTTCGGAGATTTTCCGGGATCATGGATTCCGGAATCGTCGGTCCAAGCAGGGAACTCATGCTGATGGTCGATTTGACACCTTTTACGTTGCCGATCTCCTCCATCATTTTCTTTTTCTGTTTGGAATCCATATCGCGGTCCATCATGACGATGTGCATGTTGCTGACGTTGAACTGCGCTTTTACTTCATCGTTTGCCACGTTACAGTCCAGGGTAGATGGAAGGGAACGTGCGATGTTGTAATAAATCTGGGTATGATTGTTTCCGTAGATCGACGGGAACAGCAGAACCAGGAAGATCACAACCCATACTTTATAATGTTTGGTGATAAAGGCGGACGGTTTATCCAGGCTTTTTACCAGCGGTTTGTGTCTCGTTTTCTCAATTGCCTTGTCAAATACCAGAACCATGGCCGGCAGGACGGTGACACAGCAGACAACGCCGATCAAAACACCTTTTGCCATAACGATACCAAGGTCGCGGCCAAGGGCAAAGGTCATAACACACAGTGCCAGGAAACCGGCTACGGTGGTAACGGAGCTTCCGGCTACGGATTTGAACGTGTTGGCGATTGCATGGCCCATCGCACGCTCTTTGTCATCCGGGAAACGCTTTTTATTCTCCTCGAAACTGTTCAGCAGGAAGATGGAGTAGTCCATCGTAACACCAAGCTGCAGCACGGCGGTCAGCGCTTTTGTGATGTAGGAAGTCTCACCAAGGAACACGTTGCTTCCCAGGTTGTAAAGGATTGCAAGTCCGATACTTAACAGGAACAGGATCGGAACAACGAAGGAAGTCGATGTCAGCTCGATGACAACGAGGCTCAAAACTGCGGCGATGACAACGTAAACCGGCAGCTCTTTTAATGCTACGTTTTTGATATCGGTAACAACACCGGTCATACCGCCGATGAAGCACTGCTCGTTCGCAATTTTACGAAGATCCTCGATTGCCTCCATGGAGTCATCGGAAGAAGTCGTATTATCGAACAGAACGAGCATCATGGTTGCATCCCCATTGTAGAATGCTTTCCGGAGTTTTTCCGGGATCATCTCAACCGGCACGCTGATGTCTGCCACATCGTCATACCATAAAACTTCTTTTACGTGGTTTACCTGCTCGAATTTTTCTTCGAGTTTCTGTACGTCCTTCATTTCCATGTTTTCCACGACAACCATGGAGAACGCACCCATGCCGTATTCATCTACCAGAATGTCCTGTCCTTTTACAGTTTCCAGATGCTCCGGCAGATAGCTGAGCAGATCATAGTTTACTTTCGTTGCTGCCATTCCGATGACTGACGGAATAATCAGCAGAAATCCAATGATCAGCATCAGAATCCTGTGCTTGGCAATCCATTTGCCAACTTTAACCATTTTCATTCATCTCCTCTGATTCATTTTTAACTTGTTTTTCTAGTACCACATCTTACAACTTAAATGACTATTAGTCAATATTTGAAATGGTGAAAAATGAATTTTGGTCATTTTTTGTTTACTTTTACAAAAAATAACGGAAATCGGAAATGGGAATCGTTGATTTTTCTGCGCATCAAAAAAGAGTGCCTGGCTCCTTCGTCCTGACACTCTTTTTTATGCATTTTTTTATTTCACTTCAACCAGCTCAATCTCAAAATTCAGCTCTTTTCCAGCCATCTCATGGTTGGCATCAAACGTGATATTGGTCTCGTCTTTTGCAGTAACTTTTACCGGGAACGGCTGGCCATACTGGTTCTGCAGATAAACCTGCTGTCCGATCTCTACTTCCTCTGCTCCCGGAAGCTGTGCGATCGCAACGGTGAAAATTGCGTTCGGATCCGGCATTCCGTAAGCCTCCTCCGGCATCAGATGGATGTTGACTTTTTCGCCGACTTCCATCTCTGCAACGGCTGCATCGAAGCCGCGGATCATCTGCCCCACACCGCAGATGAACTCGAGCGGTTCGCCGCGGTCGTAGGAAGAATCAAACTGGGTTCCATCGTTGAAGGTTCCTCTGTAGTGGGTACGGCAGGTTTTTCCGACATTCTTACCTTCCATAACCGGAGTCGGTGCACCGCATCCGCCGCCGCAGGTTCCGCAGGAACCGCCGCAGGAGCTCTCCTCTTCCTCATGGCTTCCGCAGTGGTCGCCGCAGGAATGGCCTTCCTCGTGATCGTGGTGATCGCAGGTTGCACCCGCAGATGTGAGCGTTCCGTTTAAGTAAGCTTCCACCGCTGCATCCACATCTCCCTCCGCTCCGGAGCAGAGCTCTACGCCTGCCTCAGCAAGAGCAGCCTGTGCACCGCCGCCGATGCCGCCGCAGATCAGAACATCCACGCCCTGCTCGGAAAGAAGGCCTGCCAGTGCGCCGTGGCCGGTTCCGTTGGATCCGATCACTTCGCTGGAAACCACCTGATTGTCTTCTACTTCGTAAACCTTAAAATTCTCTGTTTTTCCAAAATGCTGGAAAATATTCCCGTTATCGTATGTAACTGCAATTTTCATCTAACTAAATCCTCCGTAGTTTTTTCTTACGCCTCTTTTTCCTGCATAAAGGCTTCAATTTGGTCTGGATCACGCATCAGATTCTCGGAAAGAACCTCGCATCCGTCCTCTGTAATCAGGATATCATCCTCGATCCGGATTCCGATCTCCCACTCGTCAATATAAAGACCCGGCTCATCGGTGATGATGGCACCTGGACGCAGCTTGTCGTTCCATGCCGCGGTCACATCGTGTACATCGATGCCGAGGTGATGGGAAACGCCGTGCATGTAATAGGTTCCGACATCCTCTTTCTTCTCGATCAGGCCAAGTTTCACACAGCCCTCGCCGAGAACATCCTTTGCGATATCGTCGAGCTCTTTTAATGTCATACCCGGTTTTGCTGCTTTTGCAACGGCGCGGTTTGCTGCCAGAACAACGTCGTAAACCTGTCTCTGACGGTCCGTATATTTCCCGTTGACTGGATACGTTCTGGTGATATCTGCGCAGTAGCCCTGGAATTTTGCTCCGAGGTCCATCAGAAGCAGGGTCTCATCCTCGCACACGTCACGGTTGGTGTCGTAGTGCAGCATCGTTCCGTTTGCACCGCTTCCTGCGATCGTCGGGAATGCGGTTCCGTCTGCTCCCTCGTGGAAAATCTTGTACTCGAAATCAGCCTGTGCCTGATACTCGGTGCAGCCCGGTTTCAGATTCTTCATCACGAATTTCAGCGCGTCGTCGGTGATCTTGATTGCCTGGCGGACGAGAGCGATCTCATCCTCATCTTTCTGCATCCGCAGTGCTGCGATGACAGGAGCAATGTTTTTAATCGGTCTGCCTGGAAATTTCTTTGCGAACTCCTCTGCCTTTACCATGTTGTAATCCGGCAGATCCTCGACCTGATAGCGGTAGCAGTCGAAATACAGGGTTCCGATGTCCTCGCGTGCCATCAGACGGTTTACCATGCCCTCAAAGGAATCCAGGAAACGAACGTCATCGATTCCGGTGATCTCCTGTGCCTCGGATACGGTTACTTTTCTTCCAAACCATCTCTCCTGGTTCAGATCCGCTTCCTCGATAAACAGAATGGATTTCTCCTCTTTTGCGGTCTTTTTCATCATCAGGATCATGTGATCTCTGCGAAGGCCGGTCAGATAGAAAAAGTTGCGGTTTGCTTCAAACGGCAGATATTCGTCTGCGCTGACATGCAGCTCGATTCCAGAAAACAAAAGCAGTGCGGAATCCTGGTCCATTTTATCAAAAACCTGTTTTCTTCTTTCTGTAAAGTTCATCTGTCTTTCCTCACTTTCTTTTAGAGCCTGCCAAGATCTGTTTTCGGCTCCTCTACTAAGATAACACGTTCGTGCTTTTTTTCCTACCTTTTTCCTGCTTTTCTGTAAAAATTCTTATTTTATTCCGCACTTTCCAGTCCTTTGACAACTTCCAACGCTTTTTCGAGCTGCACATCGCTCGTCGCGTCATCCGGCAGCTCCACCTCGACATCCGGCGTAATGCCGACCTTGTGGATGTCGTTTCCGAGCGGCGTGTAATAATGGGCAATCGTCAGTTTCACCACGCTGCCGTCCGAGAGCTGGAATGTATTCTGGACAATGCCTTTTCCGAATGTCGTCGTTCCGACAATCGTTCCGATGCCGTAATCTTTGACTGCTCCCGTGAAGATTTCTGCCGCACTTGCCGTATTTTCATTGACCAACACGACGAGTGGAATCGAGATCGGGGTATCGCCGTCGCAGGTATACTCTTCCCGTTTTCCATTTTTATCCTCGGTATACACGATGAGTCCCTCCGGCAGGATCTGGCGCAGGGTGTCACAGACTGCCGTCACGAGGCCGCCCGGATTGCCGCGCAGATCGATGATCAGGCGCTCCATGCCCTGATCCTGCAGTGACTGGTATGCTTTCTGGAACTGCTCGGAGGTAAGCCCTGTAAACTCGCTGATGGCCAGATAGCCGATCTTGTCGTCCAGCATTTTACCGTCTGCCACAATCGCCGCAAGCTTCTCTTTTTTGACTTCCGTTTCAATCAGATCCGCCTCGCCTTCCCGCTCGATGGAAAGCGTCACGGTATCGTTCTCGCTGTTTTTCAGAAGACCGACCGCATCGTTGAGGCTTAAGCCTTCGAGTGTCTGCCCGTCAATCTTCACAATGCGGTCATCCGCCTGAATACCGGCCTTCGCCGCCGGGGTATCGTCCTGTACGCCGGTGACCTGCAGCTTATCGCCGTCCAGCGTCACCGTAACACCGATGCCCTGATAGTAACCCTCCTGCGCTGTCTTGATCGCTTCGTATTCCTCTTTTGTGTAATACGTAGAATACTTGTCGCCGAGGCCGCTGATCATCCCTTTATACATCGCATTCGACAGCTCTGTGTCATCCACATCGCCCGCGTAAAGCTGGCTGATCATCGCTTTGATCGCCGCCGTCTTCCGCCACGACCAGAAGCCGCCGGGGTGGTCCGCACTGCTTCCCGGCCAGAGAAACGTTGTTCCGACAAGCACGATCATTACAAGCGCCAGCATCGAAATCATGCCCGCAAAGTAGCTCTTCCGCATCTCATTTTTTCGGTTTTTCTTTCTGTTTCTGCGCTTTTTCGGTTTTTCCTGCTCTGCCGCTTTTACGCCCTCTTTTTCTTCCTTCATCAGTTCTTCCAAAATATGCCTCCCAATCGAAAGATCCCGGAATCTTTTGACGGATTCCGGGACTTATTTTTACTTCATTATATTGTCTAATCCTATCAGACTTTCAAGTGTTTTCGAATCGTAAAGATACTGCCGACAAGACCGATTCCCATACCGAGAATGAGTCCGACTGGAAGCAGAATCCGGAAGACGGCCGATACCGGCATGAATGCCATAAAGTTCGACAGTACGCTGAACTCCGTCATAACGTAGCTGATGACTCTGTTGTATACAACGTACAGCAGCCCCAGCGGAATCGCTGCTCCGACAAGACCGATCAGGATACCCTCGATCAGGAACGGAGCCCTTACAAACAGGTTCGTCGCACCGATCAGCTTCATGATACCGATCTCCTCTTTCCGGACCGAAATACCGATCGTGACGGTATTGCTGATCAGGAAAACAGATACGGCAAGAAGAATCAGGATGATCGCGATGGAAACGTAGCCAATGACACGGTTCATCGTCGTCAACGTTGTTGTTGCGCCCTCGGCCTGTTTAACCTCACGGACACCGTCCAGCGAGCGGATATACTCAGCCAGTGCATCCTGCGTCTCTACCTGGTATACGTAAACCTCGTAGTGAGCAGAAGTTGCGAGCGGGTTGTCGTTTGGCTTAAAGCCGTCCTTGTATTCCTCTTTTCCTTCGAAATACTGTTTTGCAAAGTTTTCCCACGTCTCATCCGCGGAAACATACTTACATTCCTTGACCACATCGGTCTTGGCCTTGATCTCCGTTCCGATCTCATCGATCGTCGCCTGATCCACATCTTCGTTGAAGAAGACGGTCATGGATACGTCTGTCTCGGCATTTTTTACGATGTAGTTAAAGTTGATGACAACCGCAAAGAAGATACCGAACAGAAAGATACAGGCTCCCATGGTTGCGATGGATGCCAGCGAGAACATCTTGTTTCTCCAGATGTTTTTGACACCCTGTTTGATGCTGTAGCCCAGTGTACTAAACCTCATGGTACTCGCCCTCCTTCTCATCGCTGACTACCACGCCTTTTCGCATGGTAATAACGCGTTTTTTCATGGAGTTGACGATCTCACGGTTGTGGGTTACCACAAGAACGGTCGTTCCTCTGTTGTTGATTTCCTCCAGGAGCTTCATAATCTCCATGGAGTTTCCCGGGTCCAGGTTTCCGGTCGGCTCGTCCGCCAGAAGAATGTCAGGCCGGTTGACAATGGCTCTTGCCACGGCAACTCGCTGCTGCTCTCCTCCGGAAAGCTCCTTCGGGAAGGATTTGTACTTCTCTGCCAGTCCGACCAGCGTCAGGACTTCCGGCACGCGCTTTTTGATGACGCGGTTCGGTTTCTCGATGACACGCTGTGCGAATGCTACGTTTTCATAGACATTCCGGTCTTTTAAAAGGCGGAAATCCTGGAATACGACGCCGACACCGCGGCGGTATTTCGGCACTCTCCAGCGTTTCATTTTATTTAAGATCTGTCCGTTTACCTTAATGGTACCGGATGTGGGCTCGAGTTCTTTCAAAAGGAGCTTGATCAGCGTCGATTTTCCAGAACCGCTGTTTCCCACGATAAAGACGAATTCCCCCTTCTCGATGTGTAAGGATACGTTGTTGACGGCCGGCTGGCCTTTCGCGTAACTCTTACTTACACTATCCAATGTTATCATGCAATTCCTCCTTCAAGGGTTCTCGCTTAATAATCGAGCGTTTCCATGTATTTCATGTACTGCACAACCATAAGCGCAATCTTGAATGTGATCGCATCTTCAAAAACTCTAAGATCGAGTCCCGTGCTCTTCTGCAGCTTATCCAGCCGATAGACAAGGGTATTTCGGTGTATATAAAGCTGTCTCGAGGTTTCCGAGACATTCAGAGAATTTTCAAAGAATTTATTGATCGTTGTCAGTGTCTCCTCATCAAAGTCATCCGGCGATTTGTTGCCGAAAATTTCTTTGATGAACATTTTGCACAGTGGGATCGGAAGCTGGTAAATCAGACGGCCGATGCCCAGTGAGCTGTATGCATAGATATCATTCTCAGCGGAGAAAATTTTTCCGACGTCCATCGCCATTCTGGCTTCTTTATAGGAACGCGATACTTCTTTGATCTCCTTGACAATGGTACCGTAAGCAACGTGGGTTTTCCCCTCCTCATCTCTTCCTGCTGCTTCCAGAATGGTGGCTGCCACTTTGTTCATCTGGGCATAATCCTCACCTGGAGCAAGTTCTTTTACGATGATGATGTTTTTCTCATCGACGGCAGTGATAAAGTCACCGGATTTGGTACCGAGCAGACTCTTGACGCTCTCGAGCGCCCCGCTGTTCTTATCCGGATTTGTCTCAAGAATAAATACAAGGCGGCGTGCTTCCACTTCAATATGTAACTTCTTCGCCCTGTTGTAGATGTCGACCAGCAGCAGGTTGTCGAGCAGCAGGTTCTTGATAAAGTTGTCTTTATCGAAGCGCTCCTTGTAGGCGGTAAGGAGGCCCTGAATCTGGAAGGTAACCATTTTCCCGATCAGGTGAATGTCATCGTTTCCGCCTTTTACAACCAGAATGTACTCCAGCTGGTGTTCATCGTATACTTTAAAAAACTGATAATTTTTCATGGTCTGGGAATCTGCCTGAGACTGCGCAAACGTTACAATATCATTCTGGCTGATCTCAACCTCCGGAAACGTCGTTACCAGAACCTTTCCTTCTACATCAGTCACGCAGAGTTCGACACGCGAAATATTTTTGATTCCCTCAATGGTACTCTGTAAAATCTGATTTGAAATCATATTTTCTTCCCTCTTTCATCCTATAGTTTGTCTCCGGCTGCACCCGCTTTCATTGCCAGGCATATCCACACCCCTATGGTTCTGCGCCTGATGCAAAGTACCTCACAGATATACTTATTTTAATACAAAATAGACAAAAAAGGAAGAGAAAACACAACATTTATACCACAAAATACGTAAAAAGGTCAGGAGAAATCCGTCTGGAAGCCCTCTCCTAAGACCTCTCTTGCATCCGACACAACGACAAACGCGTCCGGATCGATCGTTCCTACGATCTGTTTGAGCTGCGGGATCTGTTTTTTGCCCACAACACAGAATACCATCATACGCTCTTCGCCCGTGTACATTCCCTTGATGTGGATGCCGGACGCGCCGCGGTCGAGTTCTTTCATGAGCTCATCGGCTACCTGCTCCGGATGCGCGGTAATGATAAACGCGGATTTCGCATAATTCATACCTTCCATCAGGGCATCCGTCATTTTCGTCGTCACGTAGATTGCCACGATCGCATAGAGCGAAGCGTGGATACCGAAGACAAAAATACCGGCGATGACGATGATTCCATCAAGCACCTGCATAACCTGTGCAACGGAATAGTGGCGCAGCTTTCTCTGGATCAGAGCCGCCATCATATCCGTTCCGCCCGTCGTACCGTTTCCGATGAAGACGAGGCCGATGCCTGCTCCCATCAGAACGCCGCCGAACAGTGCGGAAAGCATCCTGTCATCCGGCACCAGCTGCAGCACCGGGAGAACGGCAATCCAGAACGTATTCATCAGGGTTCCGAAGATGGTTTTCACCAGAAAATCGCGGCTCATACGGATTCCGAACAGAAAGAGCGGAATGTTCAGCACAAGGTTCGTCACCCAGAGCGGAACTCCTTTTCCGAACAGCATCTGGCTCAGTTGTTTGATGACGATTGCAAGACCGGAAAATCCTCCGGTAACAAGCCCCGCCGGGTCGTAAATCGAGCTGGTCGCAACCGCCATGACCGCGGTTCCCAGCGTAATCAGCAGATAATCTCTCCACTGCTGTTTGTTCCGTATCCAGTTCATGAACTTCAACCGTCCTTTTCGCTGTTATATTTTGTTACCATCCGCTTGAACGTATTCTTCTTTAGCAGAGTTCCCCACCAGCTCGTTTTTATACCGGCCTCGTTCTGCAGCGTCGAATGCTCGCCAAGGCTCAGCCAGATTTTTGCGCTGATTTTGCTGCTGTTTTCCAGAACGAAACGATCCTGCCGCGTTCCTGCAAGGCCGCTCACAATCACGTCCGTCGTCTGGCTGTTGATCTCGTTGACCAGGCTGTCAAACGCGGATTCCTCCAGCGTCTCGACGACAGCACCGCCTCCGATCTCAATGCCGGGATACGTTTCTGTCAGATATTTCTGCAGTGTCTGCAGTTCTTCCCCAGTGTCGCCCAGTACGAAAATCCGGCTTTTCTTCTGAATCAGTCCCCAGAAAAAGCGTGCGATGAACTCGTTCGTCTCCACTTCCTCATAGGACGGCGTCTCCGGGTCAATTCCTGCTGCCTCCAGCACCTCGGTTTCCCCGATGACCGTCAGATCCAGATCTTCGATATACTGTTTCCACGTCGGTTCCTTGCTCGCCTGCATCAGCATCTGCATCGTAACAATCCCGATGGTGTTCAGCTTATCGTTTGAGAGGTATTCCTCTGCAATCTCCATCGCCGCATCGACGCGGTAATGTTTCAGCTTCACACCTAAAATTTCCAGTTCTGCATTCATTGTTCTGTATACTTCTGTTTTCCTTCGAAATCCAGAAGCGTTTCCTCCATGTTTTCCTGCCGTTTCTTCCGGCAGCGCTGTCCGCCTTTTTCTTCTGGCAACAGCTAATCTTCATTATACTAAAAAAAGAGGCTGTTGTCAAAAACAGCCTCTTTTTCTGCCCTGTTTTCACAGAATTTTTACAATTTATCAGACCGTCTGCGGATTAAACCTCAAACATCAGATCGCCGTAGGACGGCATCGGCCACATCTCTTTGTCTACGATCATCTCCAGTTTGTCAACCGGTGCACGGAGTGCCTCCATAGCCGGAGCAACTTTCTCGTAGTAGTATTTTGCTTTTGCTTCGCCGTCTTCCATCTCGCATCCTGCATTCTCGATTGCGATCAGCTCGTCGAGTGCTTTCTGGGTTTCCTCAAGCAGTGCACTTGTCTCGTTCAGCAGATTCTTCTGTACACCAACTGCTGTAACACCTGCTGCGGTGATGGTGTTGATAGATCCAGCCAGGGAAGTCGCATATTTGATGACTGCCGGGATGATCTGTTTGCTTGCCATGTCGATCATGGTCTTTGCTTCGATGTTGATGGTCTTTGCATAGTTCTCGAATTTAACTTCTGCACGGGATACCAGCTCTGCCTCGGTGAATACTTTGAAATCGCCGAACAGTTTGATTGCGGTATCAGTGGTCAGTGCCGGGATTGCGTACACCATGGATTTGATGTTCGGAAGTCCTCTTCTCTCTGCCTCAGCTAACCACTCATCTGCATATCCGTCGCCATTGAAGATGATTCTCTGATGCTCACTTAAGTTCTTCTTGATCAGATCATGGACAGCGTCCTCGAAGTTTTCAGCGCCTTCCAGTACATCGCATGCATCGCGGAATGCTTCTGCAACGATGGTGTTCAGTACGATGTTCGGAGCTGCAACGGAGTCACGGGAACCAACCATACGGAACTCGAATTTGTTTCCGGTGAAAGCAAACGGTGAGGTTCTGTTACGGTCGGTAGCATCTTTCTTGAGATCCGGAAGTGTCTTAACACCAGTCTCCAGAACGCCCTCTTTTTTGCTCTTTGTTGCATTTCCGGTGCTGATGAGCTGCTCTACAACATCCTCCAGCTGCTCTCCAAGGAATACAGAAATAATAGCTGGCGGCGCCTCGTTAGCTCCCAGTCTGTGATCGTTTCCCGGATCGGCTGCGGACTCACGAAGCAGATCTGCGTGAACATCAACGGCTTTCAGAACGCAGCTTAATACGAGCAGGAACTGAATGTTCTCGTGCGGTGTTTTGCCCGGCTCAAGAAGGTTGATGCCGTCATCTGTGGTGATGGACCAGTTGTCGTGTTTACCGGAACCGTTGACACCTGCGAACGGTTTCTCATGCAGCAGGCATTTCAGTCCGTGCTGGCATGCAACTCTCTTTAAAGTCTGCATAACGAGCTGGTTGTTGTCAACTGCTACGTTTGCCTCGGAATAAATGGAAGCCAGCTCGTGCTGTGCCGGTGCAACCTCATTGTGCTGTGTCTTTGCTGTAACACCCATCTTCCACAGCTCAATGTTGACATCCTTCATAAAGGAAGCAATTCTCTGACGGATGGTTCCGAAATAGTGATCGTCCATCTCCTGTCCTTTTGGAGGCATTGCGCCAAACAGGGTACGTCCGGTGTAGATCAGGTCTTTTCTCTGCAGGAATTTCTCTGCATCTACCAGGAAGTATTCCTGCTCCGGTCCTACGGAAGGAGTTACTTTCTTGGAAGTGGTGTTTCCGAACAGTTTTAACAGACGCAGGGACTGTACATTCAGAGCTTCCATGGAACGAAGAAGCGGTGTTTTCTGGTCAAGCGCCTCTCCTGTGTAGGAGCAGAATGCAGTCGGAATGCAGAGGGTTGCGCCTGCTGCGTCCTGACGAACGAAAGCCGGTGAGGTGCAGTCCCATGCTGTATATCCTCTTGCCTCAAAGGTAGCACGCAGTCCACCGGACGGGAAAGAAGATGCATCCGGCTCGCCTTTGATCAGCTCTTTACCGGAGAAGCTCATCAGTACTTTGCCGTTCGGCATCGGTGCTGTGATAAAAGAATCGTGCTTTTCTGCAGTTGCACCGGTCAGTGGCTGGAACCAGTGTGTATAGTGTGTTGCTCCTTTTTCAATTGCCCATTCTTTCATCTCATGTGCAATCGTATCTGCAGTAGCAAGATCCAGCTCACCGCCTTCTTCGATGATCTTTTTCAGCTTCTTGTAAACATTTTTTGGAAGACGTTCCTGCATTACAGTGTCATTGAATACATTTTCGCCAAAAATTTTGGCTGGATTTACATATTCTCCCATTTTCTTTCTTCCTTTCCATTTGTGAATTTTGCGATGTGACCTTCCCGCCGGATTCTAAAAAGATCCTAATACAAGAAAAAGGAGTTCTCAAAAAGGTAGCTAAAAAAGCTATATTTTTTGTAGAACGCCCTTGTTTTACATTCGCATATGGATTTGATTTCCAACTGATACTAAAATAACTCAAAAACTTAAAAAACGCAAGTGCTTTTTTGAACTCAGTCCCTTTTTCGTATTATTTTACAAAACTTTCCTAATTCAGGCGAAAAAATTAGCGGATTCGATGAAAGCTTTCGCGGCAGTCGTCAAGGTCTCGTGCAAGCACAGACTTTGACTCGTTGCTCGCGAAAAAAAATACTGTGCGGACCCTGAGGAGGAAGTCCCCCAGGAATCCTGCACAGCATTTTCGTGCTTAAACTCAGGCTTTGTTTGCAGAACCGAACAGTTCGATTTTTTCTCTTACAGTAGCTTTGATAGCTTCTGCGCCAGGAGCAAGCAGTTTACGAGGATCGAATCCTTTACCCTGCTGATCTTTTCCCTCTTCGATGTATTTACGTGTAGCTGCTGCGAATGCAAGCTGGCACTCTGTATTTACATTGATTTTGGAAACGCCAAGGTCAATGGCTTTCTTGATCATGTCATCCGGGATACCTGTACCACCGTGAAGAACGAGCGGCATAGTTCCTGTCAGCTCCTGTACAGCTGCCAGAGTCTCAAAGCTCAGTCCCTGCCAGTTAGCCGGGTATACACCGTGGATATTGCCGATACCTGCTGCAAGCATATCTACACCGAGGTCTGCAATCATCTTGCACTCGTTCGGATCAGCGCATTCGCCCATACCTACAACACCATCTTCTTCTCCACCGATAGAACCAACTTCTGCTTCCAGAGACATTCCTTTCTCTTTGCAAACAGCTACCAGTTCTTTTGTTTTTGCAACGTTCTCTTCGATCGGATAATGAGATCCGTCAAACATGATGGATGAGAAACCTGCTTCGATGCATTTGTAACATCCTTCGTAGGTTCCGTGGTCCAGATGCAGAGCAACCGGAACAGTGATGTTCAGTTCTTCGATCATAGCTTTTACCATAGCAGCTACAGTTTTGAAACCTGTCATGTATTTTCCTGCACCCTCAGATACACCAAGGATAACCGGAGAATTCATCTCCTGTGCGGTAAGAAGGATGGATTTTGTCCACTCCAGGTTGTTGATGTTAAACTGACCAACTGCATAGTGGCCAGCTTTTGCTTTGTCCAACATTTCTTTTGCTGATACTAACATAGCTCAAATGACCTCCTGTGTCTGTAATTGTGCCGTGTACCGTTTTCAGGCTTACGGCATACTTGTTACTTTCATAACTGGTTTTATTATACAACATCTTTCTGCAAATGCCAAATGATTTTCGTAGCGAAATCCATTTTTTTGCACTTTTTTGTGAAAAACTTATCAAAAAGCCGTGCCTACTTATTGTTCAGAACCAGTTCCATGGCATGTTTGCGCGCTTCGATGCAGACATAGCCGTGATCTCCGCCGTATTCGCCGTCCAGAGTCCAGGAAATCTCCTGGTTGGACTCGATGATGATGCGGTCGGTCTTGAACGAATCGATGAGGTCTGTGTGATCCTCCTGCATCAGCAGGGACGCAATGATCTCATTCAGTTCCAGCGGGTTTTTCGGGCGTTTGATCAGGGTTACCTCGAAGAGTCCGTCATCCAGGCGTACATCCTGTCCCGGCAGGTTTTTGAAGCCGCCGACGGACTTGGCATTCGTCACCATACCGTAGATATACTCTCCCTCAAAGGTTTCCCCGTTTGCCTCGACTTTAATCCAGTACGTCGGCACATTCCAGATCCGTTTGGATCCCTCCAGCAGGTATGCCAGATGGCCGAGAATGTTTTTCATGTGCTGATCTGTCTCATAGGAAACATCCGTGAAAAGGCCGAATGCAGCGATGTAGACAAAGCTGTCGTTGTTGAACGCTCCCACATCACAGGAATACAGGTTTCCCTCGATGATATCCTTTGCCGCCTGTACCATATCTTTCGAAATAGAAAGACTGTTTGCAAAGTCATTGGTGCTTCCGGCCGGAATATAACCGATCGGAACGCGCTGATCCACTTCCATCAGACCGCTGACAACTTCATCCAGTGTTCCGTCGCCCCCGCTGCAGACAACGAGATCCACCTGCGGCGCAAGCTCCTTTGTCTTTTCGAAACCATCTCCGACTGCCTGCGTCGGGTGGACAATGACTTCATATCCGCCTTTTACAAAAACATCGATAATTTCAAACAGTTTACTTTTAATCTGTGCTTTTCCGGAAAACGGATTAAAAATAAACAACATTTTTTTCTTGCTCTCCATGCAAATGCTCTCCTTTGTATCCCATTTTAGCTGTTCTGTATTCTGTATTGTACCTTATTCGCAAAGCAGATGCAACCCCGTACATTGCCACAATTTCGCAATTGTGTCATATAAAATATGATATACAACAAAACAGGAGCCACCTACTAAGAGGCAGCCCCTGCGAATTTCAAAACTATTTACAGATTAAACCAGCTCAATTACAACTTCCATAGCTGCATCACCTTTACGCGGTCCGATCTTGATGATACGGGTATATCCGCCGTTACGGTCTGCATATTTCGGAGCGATCTCATCGAACATTTTCTGTGGCATATCGATGGACTTGGTGTTTTTCTTGCGTCCTGCTGCTTCGGTCGGAACCTCTGTTACAGGATAGAAGAAGCTTGCCATCTGACGTCTAGCGTGAAGTCTGGACGGAAGATCTTTTTTGATCTCTTTCTGAACTTCATCGTATACGGTAACTTTTTTGCCGTCTTTTACTTCTTTCACACGTTTGCCATCAGCATCTTTACGAGCTACTTTAGCAGTAACGGTAACGGTCTCAAAGTTATCTTTCTCTTTTACAGCCAGTGCGATCATGCTTTCAGCGATCTTACGGATCTCTTTTGCTTTGGTCTCAGTGGTAACGATTTTTCCGTGATACAGAAGGTTGGTTACCTGGTTTCTTAATAATGCTTTTCTCTGGTCAGATGTTCTGCCAAGTTTTCTATATTTTGCCATTTTAAATTTTCCTCCATTTGTGGAACCCACAAGTCATGCTGCCTCGGACTTACTGACAGGGGGTTTTCGTCTACAAATCAAACGGAAAGATAAATCGCTGTGATTTATTCTCCGTCCCCAGGACTCAGTGACAGTCCCAGTTCTTTCAGCTTTGCAAGTACCTCTTCCAGAGACTTGCGGCCCAGGTTACGAACCTTCATCATGTCTTCGGAAGTTTTGTTGCACAGCTCTTCTACGGTATTGATACCGGCACGTTTCAAGCAGTTATAGGAACGCACGGAAAGCTCAAGCTCGTCGATGTTCATCTCCAGAACTTTCTCTTTCTCATTGTCCTCTTTCTCGATCATAACTTCTGCTGTCTTCGCATTCTCAGACAGATCGATGAAGAGTTTCAGATGCTCGCTTAAAACCTTAGCTGCCAGGCTGACTGCCTCGTCCGGATCCAGTGTTCCTCTGGTGTAAACATCCAGTGTCAGTTTATCGTAATCGGTAATCTGACCTACACGGGTGTTCTCCACTTTGAGGTTTACACGCTCAACCGGTGTATAGATAGCATCCACAGCGAGAACGCCGATCGGCATGTCATCGCTCTTGCCCTTGTCAGCACTGATATAACCGCGGCCTTTTGTGATCGTCAGCTCCATGTACAGCTTGCTGTCCGGGCCGCCGTTCAGGGTTGCGATTACCTGATCCGGATTCATGATCTCAATATCCTGATCTACCTGAATATCGGATGCTCTTACAACTCCCTCGCCCTCGAACTCAATATAAGCAACTTTTGCTTCGTTGGTTTCGCTGTTATTGCGGATTGCAAGGCTCTTCAGGTTCATGATGATTTCTGTAACGTCTTCTTTTACTCCAGGGATGGAGCTGAATTCATGAAGAACGCCCTCGATTTTAACCTGGCTTACTGCTGCTCCAGGGAGGGAAGAAAGCATAATTCTGCGAAGAGAATTACCTAATGTGATACCGTAGCCTCTTTCCAGAGGTTCAACCACAAATCTGCCGTACTTCTTGTCATCAGAAATCTCAGTAATTTCAATTTTCGGTTTGTTAAAATCAAACACTCGAAAGCCCCTCCTTTTAAATTGGTTGGCTCATTACTCATGGGAATAAAGCCTTCCGCGTATGGCGATTCTTTATTTAGAATACAGCTCGACGATCTGCACTTCGTCAACCGGAACATCGATCATTTCGCGGGTAGGACGCTCTTTTACAACACCTTTGAGTGCCTCAAGATCAGCCTCGATCCATTCCGGAGTCAGACGGCCGCCTGTAACCTCTACGATGTCTTTATATCTCTGAGAGGATTTTTTACCCTCTTTGATTTCGATGGTATCACCAGCGCTTACAAGGTAAGACGGGATATTTACCTGTTTGCCGTTAACCAGAACGTGTTTGTGGTCAACGATCTGACGTGCTTCTTTTCTGGTTCTAGCCATTCCCATACGGAACAGAACGTTGTCCAGACGGAGCTCAAGAAGGATCATCAGGTTCTCACCAGTCTGTCCTTCCATTCTGTCAGCCTTTTTGTAATAGTTAACAAAAGGTTTCTCCAGAACGCCGTAGATGAATTTTGCTTTCTGTTTTTCTCTTAACTGAAGACCATACTCAGACATTTTTCTGTTTGCTCTTTTCAGCTGTCTTGTGGACTTCTTATCAATTCCAAGATATACAGGATCCATTCCGAGGGATCTGCATCTTTTCAGGACTGGTACTCTATTTACTGCCATGTTCTTAACCTCCTAATCAGACTCTTCTACGTTTTGGTGGGCGGCATCCGTTGTGCGGAACCGGTGTTACGTCGCGGATGCTTGTAACTTCAAGACCGCATGCCTGAAGGGCACGGATTGCAGCTTCACGACCTGATCCTGGTCCTTTTACCATAACGTCAACAGTCTTTAAGCCATGAACCAGCGCTGCTTTGGTAGCAGTTTCTGCAGCCATCTGAGCTGCGTATGGAGTAGATTTTCTTGAACCTCTAAATCCCAGACCGCCGGCACTTGCCCATGAAAGAGCGTTTCCTTCTGCATCAGTCAGTGTTACGATTGTATTATTGAAGGAAGACTGGATATGTGCCTGTCCGTGTTCAACGTTTTTTCTGACACGACGTTTTGTCGTTTTCTTTGTCACTTTTGCCATTTTAAAACTAACCTACACTTTCTTAATCTTATATTGGACTACTGGTTAAATTATTTCTTCTTATTTGCAACAGTTCTCTTAGGACCTTTGCGGGTTCTTGCGTTGGTCTTTGTTTTCTGACCACGAACCGGAAGGCCTTTACGATGACGGATACCTCTGTAGCATCCGATCTCCTGCAGACGTTTGATGTTCATAGCGATTTCTCTACGAAGATCTCCCTCTACAACCTGAGTCTCATCGATAACTGCGCTGAGTCTCTTTACTTCATCGTCTGTCAAATCTCTGCAGCGTGTGTCCGGATTTACTCCAGCTTCTTTTAAGATACGATCTGCACTTGTTCTACCGATTCCGTAGATATAGGTCAGACCAATCTCAACACGTTTGTCTCTTGGTAAGTCTACACCAGCTATACGAGCCATGTACTTTGTCCTCCATTTTTCTAAAACATTAATATTTTCCTAATTGGGATACAGGTATGCGTGTATCCAGCCGTGTTCGCACGACCTTTCTCCTTCTGCCACCTGACAGATCGGAGTATTAAGCAATATTATAAGGGATGTCTGCGCTCCGCGCGTCCACCCGCCGGAGGTGTCCTGGCTGCAACTTGCCAGGTGTCTCACTTTATAATATTAACAGCAGAACAACGCATTCACGCGCGTCCTCGCTGCAGCCGCACTTAAAATCTGCACAATTACGATCAAGCCTAATGACGGATTAGCCCTGGCGCTGTTTGTGCTTTGGATTCTCACAAATGATTCTGATGCTACCTTTTCTTTTGATAACTTTGCATTTCTCGCAGATCGGTTTTACAGAAGATCTAACCTTCATGATGAATCCTCCTTTCTTTGCTCCTAGCGCCCCGTGTAGGGGAATTTTCTGTTGTAAACTTTTGGGATGCGCTTTCTTTTTGTGGGTTAGAAAAAAGTCCACGCGCAAAAGTTCGTTTTATAGTATAGCATTTTGTCCCCGGAAATGCAAGGAATTTTTTACATATTTTTTCACTTTTTTTTGCTCCTTTTCTGTGCATTTTTTCATTTCTCCCACCGGTAAGAAAAAAAACAGGCAGGACAGATTTTTTTCTCTGTCCCGTCTGTTTTTACAGGTAACATCTTTTTTTGCATCATGATCCTGAGTTCAGCGGTTTGTATTTGCTTGCGCATACGGATTCTGATTTTACTACATTTCCGCTTGCATCTTTGTAATCACGATACGTTACATTACTCATTTCATCGATCTGCTTTACCCTTGGCTCAATGGTATAGTCGTTTTCTTTTGTTCCGAGAATTTTTACGGTCAGTGTGTCACTGCTGTCCATATTCATCACAATTTTCACCGGGTACTTATGATTATTTTCAAATTTGAAATCCGGTGAATCCCAGAATACGGTTGCATCCATTCCAGACGGCACATAATGTACCGGCATCGAATGGTTGGCTCTTTCCACCACATCAAGGTCTGTGTACAAAATAGCGGAAAACAGTGTGGAGGACACCTGGCATTCGCCTCCTCCAAGTACCTGGACGACTTTGCCATCCTGATAGCCTGCTGCCTCCTGATATCCTTTTTCCGCCGTTGTATCACCTACGACACCATTAAAAGAGAAGGTTTCTCCCGGCAGAACAATCTGTCCGTTGCATATAGATGCCGTAAGTCCGACGTTGTGAATTCTTCCGCTCGTTCCACCCGCTGCGCTGGAGCTGTAACTTCCAAGCGTGTCTTTAAACAGGTTTGCGTTCATCTTCTCGGTTGTAATCTCCGGCTCGGTAAATGTAAACGGAATCGTGATATCCGTATTTTCTTCTGCACTCTCATACTCGGCTTTCGCATTGTCCGCATTCATTGAGGTTCCGTTTTTCGATGCCACAACGGAATATCCGTTATCCGGATCCAGCGTCGCATTGACGGGATCGGTATAAATCTGGCTTGCAATTCCGGCAAAATCCGGTTCTGTCAGCTGATTTTCTGCCGTCGGGCAGGAAATTACATCCTGGAAATTCATTGCTGTCACATTCGTCTGGATCTGCTGTTTTAAGGCATCCACATCCGGTCTGGTTCCGGAAATGCCTTTATGCACGATCAGGCCGGTATCTGTTACTTCATATGTAGTATCCTGCATGGAGTTGTAATCCTGAATGCCGGATGCCTGTACAATTCCTTCCACCTCATCTGGATGGGTCGCAGTCGGCTGCACATCATAGGAAAGCTTCTCTGCCTTTCCCCATTTCATCTCGACCCACTCCAGACCGCGAACCAGAAGATTTCCATGGCCTTTTTCATATGCTTTTTCAATTTCTGCGGAAGCATCCATCCCCAGCATTGGAAATACGTTCATCGTATACTGCTGACCATCCAGCTCAACGGTAACAGCTGTATCTTTATAATCTTCTTCAAACTTCTGTTCTACTGTCTGCGCAGCTTCTTTTTTGCTCATTCCCTGAATGTTTACTCCGTTAATAGAAGCATCTGCCCAGATTTTGTCATCCTCGATGATCAGACAGAAGATTCCATATGCAGCGGCAAGTAAAACAATCACTGCAACTACGCTCAATGCTGCAACAAGGCCTTTTTTCTTTCCCCTTTTTGTCATTGCACATTTTCCTTTCCTGTTATCTGTAAGGAGCAGCGATGCCATTGCTGCAGATCCGAATTTTTTTCAGACTGCAGCCTGCTGTTTCATAAAATGTTTCCCTGATTTCTGCCGGTACATGGATTTTACCGCACCGCACAGGAGATCCTTCCCGGTAAAATTTCTCCGTAAAGTTTCTCTATTGCATTGTATCACATTATTTTGAGAATTCAACCAAATATTTCAACTTCACACAGAATTCACAAACATATATTCTTCTGTCGCTTTCGAGCCCTCATCTGTCATTTTCACGGTTTTCCGGCCGCTCTTTTCTCCTGTCTTTTCACTTTTTCTTTTTTTTCTGACGGTTTAAAAATTTTGTTTCAAAAGTGCACAAATTCTCCTGGTTTTTACAAAAAGTTTTCATAAAATTTTATACTTTTTTCATTGCTTTTTCTATTAAAATATTGCATAATACATCTGGAAGGTTTCAAAAGGGACTGAAAAGAAATTCAGATGCCCGCCGCCGCGGATGCTGCAGGGTTTGCAGACTGGTGCTTGCTTTGTGGCTGTCAGAAATCTGAAGGCCGGTGATCGAAATCTTTGTTCTGTAGAACGGTTACTGTTATTGGGGATGAATACAGAGAAACACATACAGAGAAAAAGCCATCCGGCATGCCGGATGGCTTTTTTTATCGTATTTCTTATTTATCTCTCCAGATAATACGTCCCTTGTCCAGATCGTATGGGGACAGCTCGATGGTTACTTTGTCTCCCGGAAGAATACGGATAAAGTTCATACGCAGCTTTCCGCTGATATGAGCCAGTACAACGTGTTTATTTTCCAGTTCTACTTTAAACATTGCGTTTGGTAATTTCTCGAGGACAGTTCCCTCTACTTCAATTACATCTGCCTTAGACATTGATTAATCCTCCTTCAACTCTTTGCAACTTTTTTCTTTTAATGCCTTACGGATATCTTCATCACGAACCGCATCCGTCATTTCGTAATCCGGCTGTACGTGAATCAGCTTCTTCTTTTTCGGCCGGTTGGCGGTACGGATTTTTCCGTCCACCAGGAATACGTATGGCTCCTGTACATCCGAAATCACATACAGCTTTCCTTTATCGTGGCCGGCCAGGCTTCTGGCAAACATTCCTTTCACAATCGGTTTCATAAATCCTCCTCCGTATGCGAAAGTGTCAGAATTTCCGGTTCTCCCTCCGTAATCAGAATCGTGTTCTCATAATGTGCGGCAAGAGAGCCGTCTTCTGTCACAACGGTCCAGTCATCATCCAGCCATCTGACTGCATAGCCTCCGGCTGTGATCATCGGCTCGATGGCGAGCGTCATGCCAGGCTGCAGACGGACGCCGCGGCTTGGCTGTGCGAAGTTCGGCACTGCCGGATCTTCGTGCAGGTGCGTTCCGATGCCGTGGCCTACCAGGTCGCGGACAACGCCGTAGCCGAAGCTCTCTGCGTATGCACCGATCGCCGCCGAAATCTCATGAAGATGATGGCCTGCTTTTGCGTATTTGATTCCTTCAAAAAAGGCCTGGCGTGTTACTTCCACCAGTTTTCTTGCCTCCGGCGAGATCTCACCGACCGCGTGTGTGCGGGCTGCGTCGGAATGGTATCCTTCATAGATAAGTCCCGCATCCAGGCTGACAATGTCGCCCTCTTTCAGAATCCGTTTTTTACTTGGGATTCCGTGAACCACTTCTTCGTTCACAGAAACGCAGATCGAAGCCGGATACCCATTATAGTTTAAAAAGTTGGGAGTGCATCCGAAGCTGCGGATCATCTCTTCTCCGAGCTTGTTGATTTCCCAGGTTGACATTCCCGGATGGATGGCGCGGCCTAATTCATCGTGTACCTTCTCCAGCAGTTCACCGGCACGGCGCATTTTTTCAATTTCCCGGGCAGTTTTAATTGATATGGACATCCTTTACGCTCCTAAAATCTTTACTATATCCTGAAATACCACGTTGATATCCTGGGTTCCGTCAACTTCCACCAGAACATTGGCTTTCTTATAGTAGTCAATCAGAGGCTGTGTCTGAGCATGGTATACAGACAGTCTCTTCTGTACGGTCTCAGGTTTATCGTCATCACGGAGAACCAGCTCGCCGCCGCAGGTATCGCATACATCTTCTACCTTTGGTGCGTTAAATTCTACATGATAGGTTGCTCCGCATCCGATGCAGGCACGGCGTCCGCCCATACGGTGAACGATATTTTCATCCGGTACTTCTACATTGATTGCGTAGTCAATTTTCTCTCCGCGTGCTTCCAGGGCTTTGGTCAGTGCCTCTGCCTGCGGAATCGTTCTTGGGAAGCCATCCAGCACGTAGCCCTTTGCTGCGTCCGGTTTGGAAATACGGTCTACAACAAGATCGCAGGTCAGCTCGTCTGGAACGAGTTCTCCCTTGTCCATGAATGCTTTCGCTTTCTTTCCAAGCTCGGTTCCCTCTTTGATATTTGCGCGGAAGATATCGCCGGTTGAAATATGAGGAATCTCATATTTTGCAGCGATCTGTTTTGCCTGTGTACCTTTTCCGGCACCAGGTGCCCCCAACATAATAATTTTCATGCGCTTTTCCTCCCATGTTTGAATTTGCAGCAATCCACTGCGTGTAATTTACCCTATTATACCATAAAATAAACCACAATAGCAAAAATTTTCTCTGTTAAAGCCTCTTTAAAAGCGCTTTAAACAAAAGAAAGGGCCTGTCTTATCCAGACAGTCCCTCTTATGCCTTAATCGTTTAAGAATCCTTTGTAATTGCGTACCAGCATCATGGATTCAATCTGTTTTAAGGTTTCCAGAATTACGCTGGCAATAATGATCAGAGAAGTACCTCCAAAGGATACATTCGCTTTGAAAAATCCATTAAAGAAAAATGGAATCACTGCAACAATGGTAAGACCTGCTGCACCGATAAAAATAATATAGCTGAGCAGATTGTTCAGATAATCTACCGTGGATTTACCCGGGCGGATGCCTGGGATAAAGCCGCCCTGTTTTTTCATGTTATCTGCAACTTCCATCGGGTTGAAGGTGATGGAGGTATAGAAATAAGCGAAGAAAATAACAAGGACAATGTAGAGAATCAGGCCCAGCGAAGCAACTGGATTGGTTTTATCAAACCAGTTGTTGGAATTCAGCATCTTGATCAGCGTTCCGCCGATGCCTTTGATATCCGACTTTCCGACAAACGACAGGATAATCGATGGGAAAGACATGATGGATGATGCAAAGATGATCGGGATAACGCCCGCTGTATTTACCTTCAGCGGAATATTGGATGACTGTCCGCCAACCATTTTTCTTCCGGCCATTTTCTTGGAATACTGTACCGGAATTCTTCTCTCAGCGCCATTCAGGATCAGTACCAGCACAACAACAGCGATGATCACAACAGCGATGATAATCCACATCAGCAGACCACGCGCGATGGTTTTGCCTTTTACGAAGGTTTCGTAAAGGGTTACCATATCCTGCGGGATTCTGGAAAGGATGTTGATTAACAGGACCATAGAAATACCATTTCCAACGCCCTTGTCGTTGATCTGTTCTCCCACCCACATAAGGAAGGCAGAACCGGCTGTCAGAGCTGCCACTACAACAATCACATTAACTGCGTTAAAAGTGGTGAGGAGTCCCTGGCGTCCAAAGCCTACTGCCATGGCAACAGACTCAAACAATGCAAGACCTACTGTCACATAACGAGTAATCGCAGTCATTTTCTTTCTTCCCTCTTCGCCGTCACGCTGCATTTCCTCAAGTCGTGGAATTGCAATGGTGAGCAGCTGAATAATGATGGAAGAAGTAATGTACGGTGTAATACTCAGAGCAAAGATGGAGAAACGGTCGAAACCGCCGCCCGTGAATGCATTCAGGAAGCTGAATGCCTCATTCGTATTATTTGCAAAATAATTCGCAAAAAAGCTTGTATTGACACCCGGTACAGGCATCTGAGAGCCTAACCGGATGACAACAAGCATCATAAGCACATAAAATATTTTGCGACGAACATCTTTGACCTTAAATGCATTGATAAAGGTCTTAAACATTAGATCACCTCGACTGTTCCACCTGCCGCTTCAATTTTTGCCTTTGCGCTCTCGCTGAAAGCATTTGCTTTTACAGTGAGTTTTTTGGTGACTTCACCGTTTCCAAGGATTTTTACGCCATCTCTCGGATTGGAAACAAGACCAGTCTCAATCATAGTTTCTACGGTTACAACAGCTCCGTCCTCATAACGATTCAGAGCATCTACATTGATTCCAACGATTTCCTTGGAGTTTCTGTTTTTGAAACCTCTCTTCGGAAGACGTCTGTATAAAGGCATCTGGCCACCTTCAAATCCCGGTCTCGGTGCTCCGGAACGTGCTTTCTGTCCTTTGTGGCCTTTACCTGCTGTTTTACCATTTCCTGAACCATGTCCACGGCCTCTGCGGAAGTTATCGTTCTGTCTGGAACCTTCAGCCGGCTGTAAATTAGATAAGTCCATTACGGTACCTCCTTATGCTTCTTCTACTTTAACCAGGTAAGAAACCTGATTAACCATGCCGCGAACTGCTGCGTTATCCGGCAGTTCTACCGTCTTGTTAACTTTTTTCAGACCCAGTGCTTCCACGGTTCTTCTGTGTTTCGGAACACATCCGATCGGGGATTTCACCAGTGTTACTTTTAATTTATCTGCCATTTTTCACATCCTCCTTAAGCAAAGATCTCGTTTGTAGATTTGCCGCGAAGTCTTGCTACTTCTTCTGGAGTCTTCAGCTCAGACAGACCAGCGATGGTAGCCAGAACTACGTTCTGCTTATTTCTGGATCCAAGGGATTTTGTACGGATGTTCTTAATACCAGCTAACTCGATTACGGCACGGGCTGGGCCACCAGCGATGACACCAGTACCTTCAGGAGCTTTCTTTAACAGAACCTCTGCGCTTCCGAATTTACCTACGTAGTCATGAGTGATACTTCCGTTCTCATTGATTGCTACGCTTACCAGTTTCTTCATAGCGTCTTCTTTACCTTTGCGGATAGCTTCCGGAATCTCGGCTGCTTTTCCAAGGCCTGCGCCTACGTGTCCATTGCCGTCGCCGACAACTACTAAAGCTGTGAAACGGAAGTTACGACCACCTTTAACAACTTTTGTAACACGCTTAATTGATACGACTTTTTCTTCCAGTTCGAACTGGCTTGCATCAATAATTGTATGCTTCATGTGTTCTTTTCCTTCCTTTCTTAGAATACCAGCCCAGCTTCTCTAGCTGCGTCTGCGAATGCCTGGATTTTTCCCTGGTAGATGAATCCGCCACGGTCAAATACAACTTCAGTAATACCTGCTTCTACAGCTTTCTTTCCAAGAACGGTTCCAAGATATGCTGCTGCATCTACATTGTTGGTTTTCTCAAGCTCTGCTTTAACATCTTTCTGAAGAGTAGAAGCAGAAACTAAAGTATTTCCAATCGTATCGTCGATAATCTGAGCATACATATGGTTATTGCTGCGGAATACACACAGACGCGGACGCTGTGCAGTACCTACGATATGATTACGTAATCTTCTATGCTTTTTCTGGCGCATCTGCGCTCTTGATACTTTACTAATCATGTTCACACTCTCCTTAATTATTTCTTACCAGTCTTACCAACTTTACGTCTGATCACTTCATCAGCATACTTGATTCCCTTGCCCTTGTATGGCTCAGGTCTTCTCTTGTCTCTGATTTCAGCGGCATACTGGCCAACTTTCTCTTTGCTGATACCGGAAACAATGATCTTGTTGCCGTCTACAGCGGAGGAGAGTCCTTCCGGATCGATCATCTCTACCGGATGAGAATATCCAAGAGACAGAACTAATTTGTTGCCCTGTTTTGCAGCTCTGTAACCTACACCGTTTACTTCCAGTGTTTTGGTATAGCCTTCGCTAACACCAATTACCATGTTGTGGATCAGAGTTCTGGTCAGACCATGAAGAGCTTTCATTTTCTTCAGATCGTTCGGTCTTGTAACTACTACGTGTCCGTCTTCCAGTTTGATGGTCATTTCAGACGGGAGAGTTCTCTCTAATGTTCCTTTTGGTCCTTTTACTACAACGTGGTTGTTTTCCTGGATGTCTACTGTTACACCTGCAGGAATTGCCACTGGCAGTCTTCCAATACGTGACATACCAATTTCCTCCTATTAACTTAGATTTTCGGAGAGAGCTTTAAGCTCTCTCTGTTTTCAGTTGCCTTGTTTCGTTTCTATTACCAAACGAATGCCAGAACCTCGCCGCCGACCTGCAGCTTACGAGCTTCTTTATCGGTGATAACACCCTGGTTTGTGGAAAGAATAGCGATTCCAAGTCCGCCAAGTACTCTCGGCAGCTCATCTTTGCCAACATAGATTCTCAGACCCGGTTTGGAGATTCTCTTCAGACCGGTGATGATCTTCTCGTTTTTGTCAGCGCCGTATTTCAGGGTGATGTGCATATTCTGGAATGCACCCTCATCGCTGAGTTCATATTTTGCAATGTATCCCTCGTTTACCAGGATATCAGCGATTGCGATTTTCATTTTGGATGCCGGAACATCTACTGTATCATGTTTTGCAGTGTTAGCGTTACGGATTCTTGTAAGCATATCTGCAATCGGATCACTCATACTCATTTGAATTTGCCTCCTTCTAAAATTTTACCAACTAGCTTTCTTAACGCCAGGAATCTGGCCTTTGTATGCTAATTCACGGAAGCAGATTCTGCAGATTCCGTATTTTCTTAAATATGCGTGTGGACGGCCACAAATTCTGCAACGATTGTATTCTCTTGTAGAGAATTTAGCTTTGCGCTGCTGTTTGATTTTCATTGCTGTTTTAGCCATGAATCAATTCCTCCTATTACTTTGCGAATGGCATGTTGAATAATGTCAGTAATTCACGAGCTTCTTCATCTGTGTTAGCAGTGGTAACGAAGATAATGTCCATACCTCTGACTTTATCAACTTTATCATACTCGATCTCTGGGAAAATCAGCTGCTCTTTGATACCAAGAGCATAGTTTCCTCTGCCATCGAAAGCGTTCGGATTTACGCCGCGGAAGTCACGTACACGAGGCAGTGCCAGGTTGATCAGGCGGTCTGCGAACTCGTACATTTTCTCGCCACGAAGGGTAACTTTGCATCCGATCGGCATACCCTCACGGATTTTAAAGTTTGCTACGGAATTTTTCGCTTTGGTGGTAACTGCTTTCTGTCCGGTGATAGCTTCCATATCACTGATTGCAGCGTCCAGAAGTTTAGCGTTCTCCTTAGCTTCACCAACACCCATGTTGATTACGATTTTGGAGAGCTTCGGCACTTCCATCACGTTTTTGTATCCAAATTTTTTGGTCATTGCATCAACGATCTGCTCGTTGTAAAGATCTTTCAGTCTACTCACGGTTTTGCCTCCTCTCTTCCTTAATCAATTACTGCGCCGTTCAGCTCTTTTGCTTTTGCAACGCGGGTTCTAACAGCTTTTGTTTTGCCGTTTTTCTCAACCATCTCAACTTTGATTCCAACGCGGGTCGGAACTCCTTTTACAACCAGCATTACGTTGGATGCATCGATAGGAGCTTCTTTGTTAACGATTCCGCCCTGCTGATTGCTCATAGACGGTTTCTCATGCTTTGTAATCATGTTTACGCCTTCAACAACAACACGGTTGTTCTTTACGTCAACGCTGACTACTTTGCCGGTTTTGTCTTTATCTTTGCCGGCGATTACCTTTACGGTATCGCCTTTTTTAATCTTCATTGACATAGCTGTCCTCCTATAATACTTCCGGAGCTAAGGAAACAATCTTCATGAACTGTTTCTCACGAAGCTCTCTGGCTACTGGTCCAAAAATACGGGTTCCTTTTGGAGTTTTGTCATCTTTGATAATAACTGCTGCGTTCTCATCAAATTTGATGTAAGAACCGTCTTTACGACGAGCGCCTTTTACGCTTCTTACAACAACAGCTTTTACTACGTCACCTTTTTTAACAACGCCGCCTGGTGTTGCATCTTTGACCGAAGCAACGATTACATCACCAATGTTGGCATATCTTCTTGTAGAACCGCCCATAACACGAATGCATAAGATTTCTTTTGCACCGGTGTTGTCAGCGACTTTCAGTCTAGTTTCCTGCTGAATCATGCTGGTATTCCTCCTTTAGCATTCTGATCTCTTATTTATTTCGCTTTCTCAACGATCTCCACAAGTCTCCATCTCTTATCTTTGGATAAAGGTCTTGTTTCCATAACTCGTACGGTATCACCTACATGGCACTCGTTGTTTGCATCGTGTGCTTTCAGCTTATATGTGCTTTTTACAATTTTCTTGTACAGAGGATGTTTTACATGGTCTTCGATGGCAACCACGATAGTCTTATCCATCTTATCGCTGACAACTTTGCCCACGCGAGTTTTTCTAAGATTTCTTTCTTCCACGATATTTTCCTCCTAATTACTCAGCTGCGTTTGCCTTCTGGGCAATAACAGTCTGGATTCTTGCAATATTTTTGCGAACCTCTTTGATTCGGCTTGTATTGTCAAGCTGGTTGGTTGCATTCTGGAATCTTAAATTGAAGAGTTCCTTTTTAGCAGCTACTAATTCGTCATTCAGCTCAGCTGCGCTCTTTGTATTTAAATCTTTTACAAATTCGTTAGTTTTCACTGTTATCACCGCCTTCTAAGTCTGCACGAGAAACAACTTTGCATTTACATGGTAACTTATGCATGGCAAGACGTAATGCCTCGCGGGCTGTTTCTTCTGGAACACCTGCGATTTCGAACATTACACGGCCTGGTTTTACTACTGCTACCCAGTACTCCAGAGAACCTTTTCCGGAACCCATTCGGGTTTCAGCCGGCTGTGCGGTTACTGGTTTGTCCGGGAAAATTTTGATCCAAACTTTACCACCACGTTTGATGTAACGTGTCATGGCGATACGGGCTGCCTCGATCTGGTTGGATTTGATCCAGCATGGCTCAAGGGCTACGAGACCAAATTCACCGTAGTTAATTTTGTTTCCTCTGAGGGCTTTACCCTTCATGGAACCACGGAACTGTTTACGACGTTTTACTCTCTTCGGCATTAACATAATTAATTCTCGCTCCCTTCCTTTTTAGTTCTGGTTGGAAGTACTTCGCCATTGTAGATCCATGCTTTTACGCCAACTTTACCGTAAGTGGTATCTGCTTCAGCGAATCCATAATCGATATCGGCACGCAGGGTCTGCAGCGGAATAGTTCCCTCGCTGTAGAACTCGGTACGAGCCATATCAGCTCCACCAAGACGTCCGGATACAGATGTTTTGATTCCCTTAGCGCCAGCTCTCATCGTACGCTGCATGGTAGACTTCATAGCACGACGGAAGGAAATACGGTTTTCCAGCTGTAATGCAATGTTCTCAGCTACGAGCTGTGCATCGCGGTCCGGTCTTTTTACTTCTTTGATATCTACGATAAGCTTTTTGTCAGTCAGTTTCTGAACTTCAGCTTTTACTTTCTCGATCTCTGCTCCGCCTTTACCGATAACAACGCCCGGTTTTGCGGTGTAGATGATAACTTTTACTCTGTCAGATGCTCTTTCGATTTCGATCTTGGAAACACCTGCGCTGTACAGTTTCTTCTTCAGGTATGTGCGGATGTTGTAGTCCTCTACGAGGTTATCTGCGAAATCACCCTCGGCATACCATTTGGAATCCCAGTCTTTAATAACACCGACTCTCAGGCCGTGTGGATTAACTTTCTGTCCCATGACATGTCCTCCTTATTTCTCGTCTAACACAATCGTGATGTGGCTGTTTCTCTTCAGGATTCTGTAAGCTCTGCCCTGTGCTCTCGGATGAATTCTCTTCATGGTCGGAGCCTTGTTAGCGAAGCACTCAGCTACATACAGGTTTTCTCTGGAAAGACCGTTGTTGTTCTCAGCGTTTGCGATTGCGGACTCCAGCAGTTTTTTCACTACGCTGGAGGCATATCTCGGGTTATAAGTTACAATACCAAGTGCGGTTGTTACGTCTTTACCGCGGATTGCATCTAAAACAAATCCAGCTTTCTGCGCAGACATTCTAGCGTAGGATAACTTTGCAGACGGTCTGGTATCTTTGTTAGCATTTCTTGCTCTTTTAATCTGACTTCTATGTCCTTTAGCCATTGCTAAAAAACCTCCTCTCTCAAATCATTCTACTTAGCGGACGCCGGATTTCTTCTCGTCCTTGCCGTGACCTCTGTAGGTTCTGGTTGCTACGAACTCACCGAGTTTGTGTCCAACCATATCCTCTGTAACGTATACCGGCACATGTTTTCTTCCGTCATGAACAGCGATTGTGTGTCCAACGAATGACGGGAAGATTGTAGAACGACGTGACCAGGTTTTAATGACTGTTTTATCTCCTGAAGCGTTTGCAGCGTCAACTTTCTTTAACAGGCTTTCATCTGCAAATGGTCCTTTTTTTAATGAACGAGACATCGTTTACCTCCTTATTTCGATAAAGCTTTTCCATCGCGTCTTCTTACGATGTACTTGTTAGACTGCTTGTTCTTTGCTCTGGTCTTCAGGCCAAGAGCCGGTTTTCCCCAAGGAGTAGACGGGCCCGGACGTCCGATACCGGTCTTTCCTTCTCCACCACCATGTGGATGGTCATTCGGGTTCATGACAGAACCACGTACAGTCGGGCGGATACCCATGTTACGTTTCCGTCCTGCTTTACCAATGTTGATCAGGCTGTGCTCGCCATTTCCAACAACACCGATGGATGCACGGCAGTTGATCGGAACCATTCTCATCTCTCCGGATGGAAGACGAAGGGTTGCGTATTTGCCTTCTTTAGCCATCAGCTGAGCGCCATTACCAGCTGCACGAACAAGCTGTCCGCCTTTGCCTGCATGAAGCTCTACGTTGTGAACCATGGTACCAACCGGAATCTCGGACAGCGGCAGGCAGTTTCCAGGTCTTACTTCGGCAGCAGCGCCGCTCATAACCTTCATGCCAACTTTCAGTCCTTCCGGAGCCAGGATGTATGCTTTCTCGCCGTCTGCATAGCAGATCAAAGCGATGTTTGCTGTTCTGTTCGGATCGTACTCGATCGATTTAACAGTTGCCGGAACATCATCTTTTCTTCTCTTAAAGTCGATGATTCTGTATTTTCTTCTGCTTCCGCCTCCGCGGTGTCTTACAGTGATTTTACCCTGGTTGTTACGTCCAGCGTTTTTCTTCAGGGACACTACCAGAGATTTCTCCGGTGTGCTCTTCGTGATTTCGTTGAAATCAGAGGAGGTCATGTGTCTTCTGGAAGGTGTATATGGGTTAAAGCTTTTGATTCCCATTACTTTGTTCTCCTTTCATTTCGTATCGCACTTATGTGTGCATATTTCGAACAGCTGCTAATTAAAGTCCTTCGAAGATCTCGATGTCTTTGCTGTCCTCGGTCAGAGCAACGATTGCTTTCTTGCTCTTTGCAGTTTTTCCAACTACCATTCCACGGCGTTTGTTCTTTCCGTCCATGTTCATGGTGTTTACGCTTTTAACTTTTGTTCCTTCGAACATTTTCTCAACTGCTTCTTTGATCTGAGATTTGTTTGCTTCCGGGTGAACCAGGAATGTGTATTTCTTCTCGCCCATAGCATTCATGCTCTTCTCAGTTACGATTGGTTTCAGGATTACGTCGTAATATCTGATATCTGCCATTATGCGTACACCTCCTCGATAGATGCAACACTTGTTTTGGTTGCGATGATGGTGTTGTATTTCAGCATGTCGAATACGTTGATGGTATTAACAGATGCAGTCTGAACGCCAGCAATGTTTCTTGCGGACAGTGCTACGTTTTCGCTGTCATCTCCGATGATTACCAGTGCGTTGTTTACTTTGAGGTTGTCAAGCACTTTCTTCATCTCTTTTGTTTTAACTTCTGCAAGTTTCAGCTCATCAAGAACGATGAATTTGTTCTCCTGAACTTTGCTTGTCAGAACGGATTTTAATGCAGCTCTTTTCTCTTTCTTGTTCATTTTGAAAGAGTAATCTCTTGGTACTGGAGCGAATACAACTCCGCCGCCTGTCCACTGAGGAGCTCTTGTTGAACCCTGTCTTGCGTGACCTGTTCCTTTCTGTCTCCACGGTTTTCTTCCGCCACCGCTTACTTCGGAACGGGTTTTAGCTTTCTGAGTTCCCTGACGATTATTTGCAAGCTGAAGCACTACAGCCTGATGTACCAGATGCTCGTTGATTTCTACACCGAACACTGCATCATTAAGCTCCATGCTGCCAACTTCTTTGCCTTCCATATTTAATACAGATACGTTAGCCATTACGTGTGTTCCTCCTTTCAACGAACTTATTTACCGCATTTTACTGTCTCTTTGATGGTAACCATGGATTTTTTCGGTCCTGGTACAGCACCTTTGACTAACAGTAAATTGTTCTCTACGTCAACTTTTACGATTTCCAGGTTCTGTACGGTGATTTTCTTTCCACCCATCTGTCCTGGCATTCTTTTTCCTTTGAATACCTTACTCGGATCGGAGCAAGCACCATTGGAACCTGCGTGACGATGATATTTGGAACCATGAGCCATAGGTCCTCTGGACTGACCATGTCTCTTGATGGCACCCTGGAATCCTTTACCTTTGCTTGTTGCAGTAGCGTCGATTTTGTCGCCTGCGCCAAAGATATCGGCCTTGATTTCCTGTCCTAATGTATAGGTTTCGGCATCTTCAAATCTGAACTCTTTCAGATATCTCTTGCAGGAAACACCTGCTTTTGCGAACTGGCCTTTCATCGGTTTGTTCACACGGTTTTCTTTCTTCTCGCCGAAGCCTACCTGAATTGCACTGTACCCGTCGTTGTCTGCGGTTTTCACCTGTGTTACAACACACGGACCTGCCTGCAATACAGTTACCGGTACTAAAACACCGTTTTCGTCGAAGATCTGAGTCATTCCGACTTTTGTAGCTAAAATTGCTTTCTTCATTCCTTTTACCTCCTGTTTTATCTACAGCGGAACTTCCTATTATAAAGAAGTTCATTCTAGCGAACAGTTGATATAAGTGGAACACTATGACCCTTAGGGATGTTGATTCCTTCGAATGAGTGTTGCTTCTATATCATCTATTGCTTACTTAATTGATGGCCGGGGGCTGATCCCGGACTTTTTGCAGCTGATCTTATTTGTTTTTCATCTTGATGTCGATGTAAACACCAGCCGGCATTTCCAGTCTTGATAATGCATCCACTGTTTTCTGGGTAGGTGCGATGATATCAATCAGTCTCTTGTGGGTTCTCTGCTCGAACTGCTCACGGGAATCTTTGTACTTATGAACTGCACGAAGGATAGTTACTACCTCTTTCTTCGTTGGAAGCGGTACTGGTCCGCTCACCGTTGCTCCGTTCTTCTTTACAGTTTCGATAATTTTCTGTGCAGATGCATCTACTAACTGATGATCATACGCTTTCAGTGTAATTCTCATTACTTGACTTGCCATAAAAAAAGTCGCCTCCTTTTCGCACTTTTACGAGTACGACAAGCGGTGACTGTACACTTACCCGTGTGTGTCCTGATGTTTGCACACGGTCGTTTCCACTCTTACAGGTGGACTTAATTGTGGGTACAGTGACTTGTCGCCAGTTTCTTTAACTTGACATTCGCTCCACGGAAAACCCGCTGTTTCTCAGCGGCAACCTCGCGCTTCAACGCTATCAATGTCACAACAGTTGTTAGTATACAAGAAAGCACGCGAAAAATCAAGGTTTTTTTTTATTTTTTTCGATTTATCCGTTTTTATGCAAAAAGAGAAATACAGGGGGGCCGTGTTGTGCACTTTTCCTATATTTCTCTCTTTTTTGACGTTTTCCAACTATTCAGAGCCCCATCTCGATTCCGCTGCGATGCATCTCGATGTGGCTTCTTGCCATATGAACAAAAAGAAAAGAACGTTCATTCATGCAAGCATGATTCGCGTTCTTTTCTTTTCGTTCGCATGGCTCTGAATAGTTACAGAATGTCGGAATAATCTAAGATTGTGATGCCGGTTGCAGGATCTTCAATGACTTTCGGGTCATCTCCGGCTGCGTGGGCCTTCTGGAGGAGTTCTTCCGCCGTGTAAACCGGCATGGCAAGTTC
Organism: Blautia sp. AF32-4BH; assembly: GCF_003460565.1. NCBI lineage: Bacteria > Bacillati > Bacillota > Clostridia > Lachnospirales > Lachnospiraceae > Blautia > Blautia sp. AF32-4BH. The sequence continues at coordinate 133,019 of NZ_QTVL01000005.1, forward strand.
GATCGGCTCGGACGGTTCCGGTTCCGGCTCTTCGATGGTTTCTTCAAACTCTTCGATTTCTTCCACAGTTTCCGGCTCTGTAGATTCCGTTTCTTCGGTTTCTTCTGTCACTTCTTCCGCTGTTTCTTCTGCGGCAGCTTCTTCGACGATTTCCGTTTCTTCCACGGCTTCCGGAATTTCTTCGGTTTCTTCTCCTCTTACAAGGTTCTGCAGATCGACGGTATTAAAGGACACCTGCTCCGTTCCTTCTTCTTCCAGATCCGGAATTTCAAATTCGTCCTGTTTCTCTTCTTCTGCCGTTTTCTGGTCGGCTGCTCTCAACTGTTCGGTCATTTCCTGTTCTTCCCGTTTCTTTTTTTCTACCAGGGCAGCTTTCTTTCTGCTGCGAAGCTCTTCGGACGCTTTCTCATCGTCCTCGTCCTCGTCTTCTTCCTCTTCTTCCTCATCCTCTTCTTCATCACGTTTCCATACCTCGGAAAGGATGAACAGAATGACCAGAAACAGAATGGCAAGTCCGATGATCATGATTCCCTCTCTGCTCTGCGCCGCCATCGACAGAAAGCCGATCACCGGAATCGTGACGATCACTTTGCTCACGGTTGCTCTCACGGTAATTTCCGTTGTGTCTCCACTGATCACATTTTTTACGGATGCGGTTCCGGCAGCGGTGTCGAGGGACTGTATCGTATAGATATACTTTCCGGAATTGTCATCAACCAGGATTTTGTCTCCCGTCGCAACCGATGACGTATCTGTCTTCTTTGCGTACGTGACAGCGCCGCGGGAAATGTTGGTATTTCCCATCCCGTCTGAGACAAGTGTCGTGATACCGGCAAACGGCGGAATCACCAGTGCGCCTGCTGACAGGATTGCAAGCAGAAGCAGCGTATTCACAATTACCTTCAGTAATTTTGACATATTCAATTCTCCTTGTATTCTCAGTCTTTGCCCCCTATTATAACCCCTTTTCTTCGATTATGCAAGAAAACGTTACGCATCGTGTCCCGGCCGCCCGGTTCCGCGTGTCGAATTTTTCGATTTTTTCTTGAAGATCTGTCCTGTTTCTTCTATACTATATGCATAACCAAAGGGGGAATACTTTCATATGAATACACTGATCAAAACCATCGAAGATCTTTCCCTGAACGCATGGCCGTCTCACCAGATCGAGCTGTACGACGGATGGATTCTTCGTTTTTCTTATTTTTATACACACCGGACCAACAGCGTCGAGCAGATCGGGCCGTCCACGATTCCGGTGGAGGAAAAAGTGCAGTACTGTGAGGAGATCTACCGTCGCTGGGGTACACCGGCAATTTTCAAGATCAGTCCGCTTGTCAATCCCGGCTTTGATGCAATGCTCGCCGACCGCGGCTATGTAGTCCAGCACACGACGCACGTCATGACAATGGATCTGGCGAACTTTGCCAAAAAGGATCCTGCCGTTGCCGTGACCGTCAGCAGCTTTATCCCGCCGAAATGGATTGACAGCCTCTTTGCTTTAAAGAGCACGACGAACGTGATGCACCGCATGGTCGTTCCTTCGATGTACCGCGCTATTCCAAAAGAAACCATCTGTACCTCCATCCAGGATGAAACCGGAACGATCGTTGCCACCGGCCTTGGCATCCGCGACCGCGATTACGTCGGTGTCTATGCCATCCATGTGCATCCTGCGTACCGCCACCGCCACTACGCTTCCTCGATCTGCCGCACAATCCTCTCCGAGGGAATCCGGCTCGGTGCAACGAAAGCATATCTTCAGGTTGTCGAGGGAAACACGCCTGCGATCACACTGTATGAATCGCTCGGTTTTTCCTATTTCTATACCTACTGGTTCCGCGCGAAGAACGTGGTCTGATTTTCGTCTGATTTCACATAAAAAAGCATAGCAAAACGGCATGTCAAAATTTTCTGACATGCCGTTTTGCTCTATGTTCATGCTATAAGTGCAGTAAGATTATTCAGCAAAAGGACTGCTTAAATATTTTTCAACGCCGTCCATGGCTTCGCTCTCGTCTTTTCCGTTTGCGGTCACGGTAACTTCCTCGCCATTGTCCAGACCAAGTGTCATCATACCCATAATGCTCTTCGCATTTACTTTTTTTCTGCCGCTCTCGACGTAGATTTCACTTTCGTACTGGCTCGCTACCTGTACCAGCATGGCAACTGGTCTCGCCTCCAGGCCGCTTGAAAGACGAATTGTGATTGGTTTCTTAATCATAATACTTCTCCTCCTTGTTTCCTTCGCAAATCTTCTGCAATCTCTTTTAGTTTCCTTAATCTATGATTAACTCCGGATTTACCAACAACCGGCGTTAACATCTTGCCCAGTTCCAGAAGCGATGCTTCCGGGTATTGTAAGCGGAGCCTTGCCATCTGCTCCAGCGGTTCCGGCAGAGAAGAAAAGCCTGTGGTTTCTTCGATATACCGGATATCTTCGATCTGGCGGATCGCCGCGCTGACCGTTTTGTTGATGTTGGCAGTTTCACAGTTCACCTTTCGGTTGACACTGCCGCGCATTTCTTTTAAGATCCGCACGTTTTCCAGATTCATAAGTGCGATGTTGGCTTCCATGATGCCAAGCATCTCCACAATCTGTGCGCCTTCTTTCATATAAACCACATGGTGGTTTTTCCGGAGAACGATCCGTGCATCAATTCCAAAGCTTTTCAGAAGTTCCTGCACCTGTTCTGCTCTCGGCGCATCGGGGCAGACAATTTCGAGATGGTAAAACCGGTTGGGATCGCTGATGGAACCGGACGCTAAAAATGCGCCCCGCAGAAATGCCCGTTTGCAGCACTGACGCTGTACCACAACAGCCGGAATCGGCATTGTTAACTGCCGGTCTGTCTCGTGTAACTTCACTGCCTGCAGAATCTGACAGGTTTCTTCCCTGTCATTTGCGCGGATCAGATACGTATTTTCCTTCTGATTCAGCTTAACTGCAAGCTCTGCCTCTATATTAAATGTTTTTTTCAATAAAGTAAAGTACTTTCTTGCCACATACGCATTCTCTGTCTGAATCCGTATCGTCCCGTCCTTCTCGGAAATCTGTCCGCAGAGTGACAGGATCGCCGCTGTTTCCGCAATCTGGCAGTGGCGTGCCGTCGGAAGATGTCTCGATAATTCCTCTTTTACCTCGCTTGAGAATGACATCCTTCCACCTCTAAATTCCTTTTCGGATGGCGTCTTTTTCCAGATCCCGGTGCTCAATCCGGATTCCATAGTCCTTCGCGTTGGAAAGACGCCGGTACAGCTCGTTGGCAAGGGTTACGGAACGGTGTTTTCCGCCGGTGCAGCCGATGCTGATAATGAGCTGATGCTTGCCCTCGGAAATATAATTCGGAATCAGAAAACGGATCATATCCTCTAATTTTTCCGCAAACACCTGCGCTGTCTCAAATCCCATCACATAATCCCGCACCGGAGCATCGTTGCCGGAGAGCGGGCGCATGCCTTCTACGTAGTAGGGATTCGGCAGGAACCGCACATCGAAAACAAGGTCCGAATCCGCCGGGATTCCGTATTTGAATCCAAATGAGAGCACAGTAATCATCAGATTTTTGAATTTCTGATCCTGCACGAAAATCTTATCGAGCTCCGCTTTCAGCTCTCTTGTGAGAAGCTGGCTCGTATCGAGAATGTAGTCCGCATCTTTTTTCAGGAACTCAAGTGCTTTGCGCTCTTTTCTAATTCCCTCATCCACCCGTCCAAGACCTGCCAGCGGGTGCGTTCTTCTCGTCTCTTTGTATCGTTTGACCAGCACGTCATCGGACGCGTCCAGAAACAGGATCTCATAGCAGATTCCGTTGATGCTCATCCACTCCAGAACATTCTGCAGGTCCGGGAGCGCCTGGCCGCTTCGGATATCGATTCCGACTGCCACTTTCTGGATTTCTCCGGAAGTACCGTCGGCGGTAAGCTGTGCAAATTTTTCAACCAGCGGGATCGGAAGGTTATCGACGCAGAAATATTCCGCGTCCTCCAGCATTTTCAACGCTGTACTTTTTCCCGCACCGGACATGCCGGTCACAATTACAAAACGCATGTTTTTTCTCCTTTGGTGGATAACGAAAATCAGAATTCCCCGAGGAACTGGATTTCCGGCTCAAGCTGTACGCCAAACTGTTCTTTTACTTTTGCCTGGATCTGACGGATCAGTTCCATCACATCCGATGCGGTTGCACCGCCTGCATTGATCAGAAAGCCGCAGTGTTTTTCCGATACTTTTGCACCGCCGACTGCGTAGCCGGAAAATCCGGCATCCATCACAAGCTTGCCTACAAAATAGCCTTCCGGCCGCTTGAATGCGCTGCCGGCGCTCGGATACTCGAGCGGCTGTTTCTCTACCCGCTTGTTTTTCAATTCCTGCATGCGGGCAAGAATTTCTTCTTTATCTCCCGGAACAAGCATAAGTTCTGCTCCAAGTACGACGTAGCCCCTGTCTTTGATGACGCTGGCACGGTAGCCGAAGCCGAGCTCTTCTTTTTCCAGTTCCCGGATCTCACCTTCTCTTGTGAGTACAGTGACATTCTGTACAATATCCTTCATCTCTCCGCCGTAGGCTCCCGCGTTCATACGGACGCCGCCGCCTAAAGTTCCAGGGATTCCGGAGGCAAACTCCATACCGGAAAGACCGGCTTCTCTTGCCGCCCGGCTGATGGATACGAGCATGCTTCCGGCTTTCGCCCGGATTCTGTTTCCTTCCACTTCGATTCCCTGAAAGTTTTTGTAAACCGAAAGAATCACACCGTGGTAGCCCTCGTCACTTACAACGAGATTGCTGCCGTTTCCGGTGACGAACCACGGGATCTCTTTTTCTTCGCAGAGAGCCACGATTTTTCTGATTTCTTCTTCTGTATGAGGAGCGACGAAATAATCTGCCGGACCGCCCACGCGGAAGGTCGTATGATTTTTCATCGGTTCTGCGGTCTGTACCGCATCTTCCCCTGCAATTGCATAAAGTTCTCTGACAATCTCTTCTTTGATCACGATTTTTACCCTTTGCCGCATCTGCGGCCGAACATTTCATTATGAATTACTACGAATTACAGATTATACTTTTTTTAGACGCGAAAGCAGCCGACATCCCTCACTTCTTCGTTCGTTCTGCCAGCCGCTGTTTTTCTTCTTCGTCTGCCCGCCTTTTTTGCAGGCTCACGGGCTATTCTACCACGAACCCTCAAAAAGTGCAACGAACTTTTTCGTTCCGGCTCTTTTTTCTATCAGATCTTCCGGATCAGTATCATTTCCTACATCAGACAGTCTTTTCCATGGATTCTCGACGGGGTGACAAGCACCATCTGATTCATGAGATTTTCTTCCGAAAGAACGGCAACGCGCAGATATTCTCTCGTATGTCCCGTCCAGTAACGGACGCCGTCGATCTCGACTTCTTCTTCCATGAGCACTTCCAGCTCTTTTCCGAAGAAGCCTTCCATATATTCCTGTCTCCGTCTCTCGTCCAGTTCCAGCAGAACATGGCTGCGCTTCGTCTTCTCCTGCTCCGGAATCTGGCCTGCCATCGCTGCGGCGCGGGTGCCTTCTCTTCTCGAATACTTGAAGATGTGAGTCTCGAAGAAATGAATGTCCTCGACAAAGGCGCGCGACTCTTCAAACTCCTCCTCACTCTCCTGCGGGAAACCGACAATCACATCGGTCGTCAGCGCCGGATTTCCATATACCTTACGCAGCAGATCGCATTTGTGTTTGTATTCTTCTGCGGTATATTTCCGGTTCATCCGCTTCAGTGTTCCATTGCTTCCGCTCTGCAGTGAAAGATGGAAATGCGGGCACACCTTCGGCATTGCGGCGATCGCCTCTGCAAACTCTTCGGTGATGATGCCCGGCTCCAGGGATCCGAGACGGATTCTTCTGATGCCGTCCACTGCATCAACAGCGCGGATCAGGTCGAGCAGCGTCTCTTTTTCGCCCTCCGGGAAATCGAGTCCGTAGGAGGAAAGGTGGATACCGGTCAGCACGACTTCCTGGTATCCGGCCTCCACCAGACGTTTTACTTCTTCTACCACATCACTCTGGCGGCGGCTTCTGACTCTGCCGCGCGCGTACGGGATAATACAATAAGTACAGAACTGATTGCATCCATCCTGTACTTTCAGGAATGCGCGGGTGTGCTCCGCCGTTTTGCTGATCGAGAGTGTCTCGTACTCACGGTTGTGTGTCATATCCACGAGGAAGCTCTTACACTCCGCGTCGGATGGTTTTCCACCATCCTCACGTTCTGCCAGAAAGTTTTCCAGAATATCCACAAGATCTTTCTTCTTATTATTTCCGATGATCAGATCAATCGCCGTATCCTCTTCGAGTTTTTCCCCAGCCGCCTGCACATAACAGCCGCAGGCCACAACAACCGCATCGGGATTCATCTTTTTCGCTTTGTGCAGCATCTGCCGCGATTTCCGGTCCGCAATGTTCGTCACGGTACACGTATTAATAATGTAAACATCCGCTCCCGGTGCAAAAGGCACGATCTCGTACCCTCTGTCTTCGAGGAGCTGCTGGATGGCTTCCAGCTCATATGCGTTCACTTTACACCCAAGATTATGCAAAGCTACCGTTTTTTTCATGCCATACTCCTTTCTTCTTCATCTTTATTATTAAAAATCACGAAGATTCCACTTTATCTTTGTATGTTTTCGCATTGACTTTTTCCCCTCCAGACGGTAAGATAAAGCTGTTAAATGAGGGTAATAAATAATGTTAACCAAATAACAGGGAGGATTACAAACATGAAAACAGTACAGATTTCTCTTAATTCTATCGACAAAGTAAAATCTTTCGTCAACGACATTTCCAAATTCGATTTTGATTTCGATCTGGTATCCGGAAGATACGTAATCGACGCAAAATCCATCATGGGAATCTTCAGCCTCGACCTTTCCAAACCGATCGACCTGAACGTCCATGCTGATGGAGATGCTCTTCAGACCGTACTTGATGTTCTTGCTCCGTACATTGTATAATTACGATAGAACATAAGGGCCGCGCACTCGCCGCGGCTCTTTTTTTGTCTTTGTTTATCATCAGGACCGGATCTTGTTTTTCAGAACCCCCAAAACAAGATCCGGCCTTTTTGTTCTTTAAAGCAAGTTTTCCTTAGCAGACCTCGATCGTCTCTGCGGTAGAAACTGCGCGTTCCATCATCTCATCGATCACGTCGTCCAGATGGCGCTCGGAGCATTTGATGACATTCAGGTTCGGTTTTGTCACCGGATGCTTTGCAACGAAGATCGTGCAGCAGTCCTCATACGGCAGAACGGATGTCTCGTACGTACCGATTTTTTCGGAAATATCGACGATCTCCTGTTTGTCGAAACCGATCAGCGGACGGAAGACCGGCATGGTGCAGACTTCGTTGGTAACGGCGAGGGAATGCATCGTCTGGCTTGCCACCTGTCCGATACTCTCTCCGGTGATCAGGCCAAGGCATTTGTCCTGACGTGCAAACGCTTCTGCGATCTTCATCATATAACGGCGCATGATGATGGTCAGCTCGTCGTGCGGGCATTTTTCGTAGATTGCAAGCTGGATCTCGGTGAAGTTGACCACATGCAGACGGATCGGGCCGCTGTAGCGTGCAACGAGTTTTGCAAGATCCACAACCTTCTGTTTGGCTCTCTCGCTGGTGTACGGCGGAGCGTGGAAGTAAACGGCATCAATCTTAACACCGCGTTTTGCGATCATGTATCCGGCAACCGGGCTGTCGATACCGCCGGAAAGCAGCAGCATGGCCTGTCCGTTTGTGCCGACCGGCATACCGCCAGGGCCTGCGATGCTCTCGCAGTACAGATAAATCTTCTGACGCAGCTCGACGTTCAGATAGATATCCGGCTCGTGAACGTCTACTTTGAGGTTCGGGCAGACATCGAGGATGCGGCCGCCCAGCTCGCAGTTGACTTCCATTGTGTGCATCGGATAGTTTTTGTTCGCACGGCGTGCGCATACCTTAAAGGTTTTCTCCTCGGTCGGGTACAGCTCTTTCACGTAGGAAACCACTGCCTCTGCCAGATCTTCAAAGCCGGTGTCCTCTAAAATGACAACCGGGCAGATCTCGGCGATACCGAAAACTCTTGTCAGCGCATCGACAGCGCCCTCGTAATCAAAGTCTCCTTCGGTGTTGACATAGATTCGTCCCATCTCACGGGTGACCTGGAAAATTCCGTCTACCGGGGCAAGCGCGTGCTCCATCTGTAAGCAGAGTGCTTTTTCGAACAGATGACGGTTCTTTCCTTTAATGCCGATCTCGGCATATTTTACCAGAAATGCTTTGTACATCATCGTTTTTTATTCTCCTTTTTTCTCAGCCAGATCGCGGAAGAACAGAGGATATTCCTCAGAAAATTTCTTCAGGATCAGTTCAGATACCTGACGCATCTGCGGATGTGCGGCGTTGGCGCTTCGAAGCCGGATAAAGTGGCGCCACTCTCTTAAGTTCATGGTCATGACGATCTCGGTTTTCAGGGAGTTCGGAAGAATGCTTCTTGCCTCCTCCGGCTTTGCTCCGAGTTCGAGCATCTGGAAGTAATACTGCTCTGCAGCTTCCATTGCTTTCTGCCATACCTCGTATTTTTTACGGTCGTTCTCGTCGTCCAGATCATAGGAAAATCCGGTTGCCAGGTCGATACAGGTGATCTGGTTTCCAAATTTATCTTTCGAATAGTTGCAGTAGCGGGTGCTCTCCTGGCTGTAGCTTGCGATACGGTGGCGGACGATCTCATGGGTCACGCCGCGGTCGCACGTTACTTTTACGGTGATGGAGCCGTGCTCAATGACGGATTCATGGCCGCGTTTGATGATGCCTGCGATGAATTTCTCTGCAGTGCCTTCTCCAATGCGCTCCTCGCTCTTGTAGCAGACTCTTCCGATTTTCTCGATCCGGCGCAGCATATCCTCGTAGGATTCGGTGCTCAGGATTTCAATTTCCGGCTGTATTGTAATCATAATTTTCCTCTTTCTATTATTTCCTGGTAAATCTGCGCAGCATCGGCAGTACCTCGCGCAGCGTATCCAGGGTATAATCAATCTGTTCCAGTGTCGTAAATTCGCTGAAGCTGAACCGCACGGCAGACTCCATCTCGGCTTTCGATGCGCCGATGGCAGTCAGCGTCGGGCTTCCGGCTCTCTTGTGTGATGAGCAGGCGCTTCCGGCGGAAACGTAGATCTGGCGGTCCTCCAGCGTGTGCAGCAGCACTTCACTGCGCACATTTAAGAATGATGCATTGACAATCTGCGGCGCACCCTCTTCTTCCGGCATGCCATGGATGACCACATCGTCCAGCTCCCGTAAGCCTTCGATCAGACGGTGTTTGCAGGCACGCATCTGCGCGGTCTGCTCGTCAAAATGCTTGTAAACGATCTCAGCGGATTTCGCAAGGCCTGCGATGCCCGGCACATTGTCGGTTCCGGAACGCATGCCGTTCTGCTGGCCGCCGCCTAAGATCAGCGGACGGATTTTTACTTTCTCATCAATATATAAAAAGCCGCTTCCCTTCGGTCCGTGGATCTTGTGGCCGCTCACGGAGAGCATGTCGATGCCCATCCGTTTCGGATAAATCCGGTATTTGCCGAACGCCTGGATCGCATCGACATGAAAATACGTTTTCGGATTTTTCGCCTTGATTCTGCGTCCGATCTCCCCGATTGGCTCAACAGAACCGATCTCATTGTTGACATACATAATCGAAACGAGAATCGTCTCCGGCGTGATCGCTTCTTCGAGTTCGTTCACATCCACAAGGCCTTCTTTATTTACCGGCAGGCGCGTAATACGGAACCCCTGCTCCTCCAGAAATGCCAGCGGTGCCGACACGGCCGGGTGCTCGATCGCGCTTGTGATAATGTGGTTTCCCGTTCTCTTATTTGCCATTGCTGTTCCGACGAGCGCCCAGTTGTCGGACTCTGTGCCACCGGAGGTAAAGAAAATTTCTTTTTCTTTGACTTTCAGAATCTTTGCCAGCGTTTCCTGGGCGGTTCTGATATATTGTTCTGCTTCTACCCCTTTTTGATGCATCGCAGACGGATTTCCATAATGATTTACCATCAGATCACAGACGAGATCTGCGGTTTCCTGATAAACACAGGTGGTTGCGGAATTGTCCAGATATGCTTCCATTATCTTGTTCGTTCCCTTCCTTCTAAAAGATACACCAGAATGGAAAGCACGGTCATTCCGGCCGTTTCCGTGCGCAGAATGCGCTTTCCGAGCGTAATCGGCTCTACCTTTTCCTTCATGGCCATTTCCACTTCCGCTTCGTCGATACCGCCCTCCGGTCCGATCAGGATCGCAATAGATTCACCCGGTTCAATGGATTCCAGAATTCTTCTCGTTCCTTCCATCCCCTCTGCGTTCTCATACGGCATCAGGCGAACGTCTGATTCTGCTATCATTGCAAGCGCCTGCTGAAATGTAACAGGCATGTGTACCGTCGGAATCTGCATCCGTTTGGACTGCTTTGCCGCACCAAGCGCGATCGTCTGCCAACGCTCTGCTTTCTTTTCCGCCTTTTTCCGGTCCAGCTTCACAACGCAGCGTTTCATCTCCACCGGAACAATTTCCGTCGCACCAAGTTCCACTGCTTTTTGGATGATCAATTCCATTTTGTCACCTTTTGGCAGACCCTGAAACAGTACAATTCCGGACGGGAGTTCTCTGTCTGCTGCTGTGACTTCTTCTACTGCGGCAAGAACCTCCCCTTCCGGAAAATCCGAAACGGCACAATGATATTCCTTTTCGCCTCCGGTACTGACCAGTATTTTTTCGCCCGGCCGCATGCGGAGCACATTTTTGATGTGATTAACGTCACTGCCCGTGATGTGGACAGTGCCGTCATAAATCTGACTTTCTTCTACAAAAAAACGGTACATGAATCTGTTCTCTTTCTCTTCTGGTGTTTCGCTTTTCTTAATTTACATCGGTTTTCTTGCTGTAACGGAAACCCATTCGCCCTGATGTGTAACTTCAACCACTTCAAGTCCCGCTGCAACGACTGCCTCTTTGACAACTTCCTCTTTCACATCGAGAATGCCGGATGTGATATAAACAGCGCCCGGCTTCATCTGGTGTACGATTACCGGCGTCAGCGGAACGAGAACATCTGCAAGAATATTGGCGGTAACGATATCGTATTTCTCGTATCCGACTCTGTCCTGTACTTCTTTGTCATCAATGATATTTCCGATCATCATATCAAAAGCTTCTACCGGAATTCCATTGACTTCTTTGTTTTCCTCAACCGCAGGAACCGCACACGGATCGAGGTCTGTTCCGACCGCATGACGCGCACCAAGCTTCAGTGCAATAATCGAAAGAATACCGCTTCCGGTTCCGACATCAAGCAGCTCGGTATCCTTTGTCACATATTTCTTTAACTGACGGATGCAAAGCTGTGTTGTCTCATGCATACCCGTTCCAAAGGCTGTGCCCGGATCGATATGGATGATCATTTTATCCCGGTCTTCCGGCTTTACTTCCTCCCAGGACGGGATGATCAGAATGTCGTCCACATAGAACTGTTTGAAATACTGTTTCCAGTTGTTGATCCAGTCCTTGTCCTCTGTCTCAGACTCTGTGATGGTGCACTCTCCAAGGTCCAGGAACTCCTGCATTTCTGCAAGTGCCGCGCGGACATCTGCAAGAACCTTCTCCTTGTCCTCATCCACATCGAGGTAAAAATTCAGGTAGGCAATGCCGTCGTCATCCGGAATATCCGGCATGATATCCACGAACATCTGCTGTTTGTCGCTCTCGGTCAAAGGCTGTTTGTCCTGAATTTCCACGCCTTCGATTCCCACATCGGCCAGAGTGGAGATCACAATGTCTTCCACTTCCGATCTTGTTTTTAATGTAAATTTATTCCATTTCATTGTTTAAACTCCTTTTTGCGCTTCTCTTTTCCATACGTGCAAAGAAAACCACATTTATCATACACGATATCGTTCCTGTTGTAAATGTTATTTTCGGCTTTTACGGCCCGTCTCAATCCGAAATCTTTGTCAGAAAGCCATCTTTTTTCGCCTTCTGATAACGCCATATCAGCCCGAGTGTGGATAAAATGCGAACCCCAAGATCTATCAGGTTGAACCGGTACAGTGCCGTAAGATCTGCCCCAAGTGCCGTATACAGACGGACACCAAGCAACGGCAGAACACTGTTGGTCAGCGTCGTCATCATCGTAAAGAGGCTGATCAAAAGCGAACGGTTCTTTTCCGGTGCGGCATTTAAAAGAATCTGTACCGTGCAGAGTGCAACGGCACACTGTGGAGCGTTCAGAACCGTCATCAGAACAATAAAAGTAACCCCGCGGTACGCCAACGGTAAATGTGGAACCAAAATCATAATAACCGGGCAGAAGCAAAGACCGATCCCGGCGAAAATCAGTGCAAAATCCGGCGATTTTTTCCGGACAACCTTCGCGATCATTCCAACTGCCGCAAGCTGACCGATATTGAAAACACCGTTGCAGATGGAAAGTGTCATCTCCGACATTTTGCAGTATTTGACCTGTCCTAAATACCACATGCTCCAGTCAAGCTGCCAGGTGATATAGAAAAAGACCACCGGCACGAAGAACCAGCGCAATGCTTTATTTTTCCCACACTTGTGATCGCCTCCAGCAGGTCAGAAACAGAAAAACGTGAGGATGCATTTCCCGCTTCTGCCGGAGCTTTGCCCTCCTCCTGCTGTTTCACCGGAATTTTTTTGATTGCAGCGGCCTGCAACAAAACGCAGACAGCACACAGATAAAAGAAGCTTCGGAGTACCAGAAGTTTTCCATCGGCCGTGTGGCATCTTCCCATCAGAATCCCGCAGATCACCGGTGCAAGAATGCCAATCACAAACATGAACTGATTCCGAAAGGCATAGACATCGTTTCGCTGCCGCAGTGAAACCGCAGCACCGAACATTGCCTGCCACTGCGCATTGTAAATAGCAAGTGCCCCCGCAGTAAATGCCAGTGATACAAAAAACAGCTCCATACGTCTCTCGCCGAGTGCCGGTACACTTCCAAGAAATGCATAGCCGGCACACATCACAAGAAGCGTAAGCATCGGTATCGTCTTTGTCGACTTCAGACGATCCGCCAGAATTCCAAGCGGCAGCAATGCTGCACACGCTACAATGTTCGGCACCATCTGGATAATGCCGATCTGACTGTCGGTTGCACCCATGTTTGTCGCATACAGATTCAGACCGAAACCGTTAATCGATGTGATATATTGCAGAAATACACCCTCGACGGCAAACAGCAGCATGATCTGCGCAGATGGCGGCATCTTTTTTGCCCGGTAAAACAGACTCTTTTTCATTGCTTCATCCCCCATGCCTTCTTTTGTCATCTTCACGTTCCTGCCCCCTGCCGGATACGTAAAGATTCTGCTTTCATAATGGCAATTGCATGTTCAAATGTCAACAGAAATACCCGGATCCGATGTGAGAATTTTAACGGCATTTTCTGTCAATATTCACAAAAGAAAAAAGGGCATTCTTCCTGTTGAATGCATGGGTTTGGCATAAGAAAAAGGAGCCCCCGTTTTACCTGGGGCTCCGCCTATTGGAAATGTTTATAGCAATCTCAGAAACTTGCGTTATTTTCGGGGTTTGCTATCAGAATTCGATCTCGCGCAGATATCTGTGCAGCGCATCCTGCCAGGTCGGCAGTTTTTCGAATCCGTTCTCGGTCAGTTTCTCTTTGCTCATGCGGCTGTTGGACGGACGTTTTGCTTTTGCCGGGTACTGGTCAGAGCTTACCGGTGATACACTTACTTTTCCGTAAGCCGGATCGATCTCAGCGGCCTGTTTGAAAATCTCGCAGGCGAACTCATACCAGGAGCAGAGTCCCTCGTTTGTTGCATGGTAGCGGCCGTAGTTCTCTTTCTCTGCCATGTCAACAAGCAGGCGGGACAGGTCGTAGGTGTAGGTCGGGCTTCCTACCTGATCATCTACAACAGTCAGATGATCGTGTGTCTTTCCAAGGTTCAGCATGGTCTTGATGAAGTTCTTTCCGTTCACGCCGAATACCCATGCGATGCGGACGATGTAGAATTTTTTCACCCATTTCTCTACCGCGAGCTCTCCCTCGTATTTCGTCTGGCCGTATACGTTCAGCGGATGACGCTCATCATCCGGCTCCCACGGGCGGGTACCCTGGCCGTCGAATACGTAGTCGGTGGAGATGTAGATCATTTTGCAGTCAAGGTCATGGCAGACTTTTGCGATGTTCTCGGTTCCGACTGCATTGACCTGATGTACTTTTTCTTTTTTGTCATCATCCTCAGCAAGGTCTACAGCGGTCCATGCTGCACAGTGGATTACGACATCCGGGTTTGCTTCGGTAATGACTTTTCTTACGCTTTCTGCATCGGTGATATCCATTTCTTCAATATCAACGCCGATTCCTTCATGACCGCGTTTTGCAAGTTCATTCATGACGTCATGGCCGAGCTGGCCTTTTACACCTGTTACAAATACTCTCATAATGGTTCTCCTTTTTTCTGATTTTGTTATCGTTATGTTTTGTCTGTCTCTTGTTTTTCAGTCTGATTTTCTGTTTGTACCATGAGTATAAAGGATGACGTTATGTCATGGTCAAGCACTTTTTTTCAAAAACTGCCCCGGATTTTTCTTCCGGGGCAGTTTTCTTCAACGCTGTTCGCTTTTATTTGTCGATATATTTTCCGTTCATCACGTCCATCAGGTACTGGCCGTACTGGTTTTTCTTCAGCGGCTCGATGTCGGTCAGAAGCTGGTCTTTGCCGATCCAGCCGTTCAGGTAACCGATCTCCTCGAGGCACGCAATCTTGCGGTGCTGATGGGTCTCGATGGTTTTTACGAAGTTGGTTGCCTCTACCAGACTCTCATGTGTACCGGTATCCAGCCAGGTGAAGCCCTGTCCGAGAAGCTCAACGTTCAGGCTGCCGTCTTCCAGATAGATCCGGTTCAGGTCGGTGATCTCAAGTTCTCCGCGCGGTGACGGTTTCAGGTTCTTTGCATACTCTACGACTTTGTTGTCATAGAAGTACAGACCTGTAACACAATAGTTTGATTTCGGTTTCTCCGGTTTCTCTTCGATGGAGATGGCTTTTCCCTCGGAGTCAAATTCTACGATCCCGAAACGCTCCGGATCATCTACATAATAGCCGAATACGGTTGCGCCTTTTCCGGTCTCAGCGTTTTCTACTGCTGCTTTCAGGCGTTTGTTCAGACCGTGTCCGAAGAAGATGTTGTCGCCGAGCACCATGGCAACGGAATCATCCCCGATGAACTCCTCGCCGATGATGAAGGCCTGTGCCAGTCCGTCCGGGCTTGGCTGTACCTTGTAGGAAAGCTGTACACCGAACTGATGGCCGTCACCGAGCAGTGCCTCGAAACGCGGGGTGTCCTGCGGGGTGGAGATGATCAGGATGTCGCGGATGCCTGCATTCATAAGAACAGACAGCGGATAATAGATCATCGGCTTGTCATAGATCGGGAGAAGCTGTTTCGATGTTACCATAGTTAACGGATAAAGACGTGTGCCGGAACCTCCGGCAAGTACGATACCTTTCATAATTCGTTACTCCTTTTTCGTATATGATACCTCTAGTATAACCTCATTCCCGGAAACGCGTCAACCCGTATCGTAACGTAACCGTTACTGTTCACCCAGCAGTGAAACACTTGCTGTTTCGCTGCGTAAGAACATGTTTCAGGTGTGAGCAACCCTCCTTTTGCGAAGCAAAACTTTAAATGAGGGTTGCGAATGTTACAGTTCGCTGGGCACCAGTGAACTGTAACACGTAACGGTGTGTGATAACTTTGTGACGTTTCTGTTATCAGCAGCTGTATTTCGTCAGTTTCTGGCGGGAATAGATCGAGCTGTTGCGGTTGAATACGTAGGCCGCGGTGCAGACAATAAAGAAATATGGCAGATAATCGTAGCCAAAAATCTCGCCGCCAATGAAAATAGCCGCCAGTAAGGTGTTGGTTCCGCCGCCAAAAACCGCCGCATAGCCAAGCGCCGCGGAAAGCTCCACCGGAATACCGAACAGATTGCCAAGGACTGCTCCCAGGGTTGCTCCGATGGTAAACAGCGGTGTTACCTCGCCGCCCTGAAACCCGGCGGACAGCGTCAGAATTGTCAGGATAAATTTCAGCGCCCAGTCATATGCATATACCTTTTCCCCATGAAATACCGCTTCCACCAGATTCGTTCCAAAGCCGCAATACCGTCCGCGGTACAGAAGCAGGAACAGAATGCTAAGGATAACACCGATGGAGAAAACACGCACCAGCGGATTTTTGATTTTTTCGCCGAGATATTTTTTCGTGTGCTTTAAGCACCAGGCGAAGAGGCCGCCTGTGATTCCAAAAATAATACCAAGTGTAATCAGACGCACCAGCAGGAACGGTGTCAGGCTTTCGCTGATGTGGACAGCCAGATTTTCTTTGCGGATTCCAAGCAGGGAAGCTACAGTGCTCGCAGAAAAAGATGCAGTAAACGCCGGAAGCAGTGCCTCGTACCGCATTTCACCCGCAGCGAGCACCTCTACCGCAAAGATCACAGCTGCAATCGGCGTTCCGAACATGCCCGCAAAGCCGGCGGCCATACCGGTTACCAGAAAGATACCGGGCGCGTTTTTAAACGGTAATTTTTTGCCGGCAAAATAGGAAAACACAGCACCGATCTGAACGGCAACGCCCTCCCTGCCGGCACTTCCACCGAACAGATGCGTCAACGCCGTTGAGAGCATTGCCAGCGGAATCATGCGAAGCGGAAGCTCTGTCTCCTCCTCATACGCTACATCAAAAATCAGACTCATGCCTCCTTTTCCCCTGCCACCGAATTTCTGATTGACTGCCACGATCACAAGACCTGCCATAGCGAGAAACGGCAGACACCAGAAAAGATGTGCCACGCGAACAGCCGTGACTTTCAAAAGCAGACGGCAGAACAGCGCCTCAATCAGACCGACTGCCGCACCGAGCGGAACGCCGGTCACACCGAGCAGCAGCAGGGCGCCGTAGGTGCGAAGGGATTTCTTCAGTTCTTCTTTCATTCTCTTTCTCTCCTTTTCGAATTCTGCTGTTATCATATCACGAAGCGGACAGATTGTGAACTATGGATACCTTTTCCTCCATACTCTTTGCCAGTGCATCGGCAAATTTTTCCTGCATCCGGATTACTTCTTTCATCTCCTGCTCCGTAAACTGCGCCGCAGCTTCCTCCTCGGACTGAAACAGCGGAAGAACCAGCTCTCTCGCATACTGTTTTCCCGTTTCAGTCAGACTGATGATTTTTTCCCGCCGGTTTGCCGGATTGACTTCCATTTCGATATATCCTGTTTTCGTTTTTAGTCCGTTTTCGTACTTTTTGTTTTAGTGTTTTTTTCTTCCTTTGTCAAGATTTCCAAAAGCCTCTTTTTTCCGTATATTTTCCGGCATTTTTCAAATACTAGCAACTGTCCAGACACTGTTAGGGAAAGGAGATTTTGAAGATGAGAAAAATCAGAAGAGTGTGTATGACGCTGGCATTGGCGGTATTACTGGCCGGGATGACGGCCTGTGGAAACAACACCACGAATGACACTGGAAATGGCAATACCAACACGGAGAGCGACATGGGACAGACGGATAACAGAAACGATGTCAATACGACAGAGATGCCGTCAAACGACAATGTAAATGATGTGACGGAGGGCACCGATGGGAATGCCAACGGTACGAACGGTACAAATACCGGGGATGGAAATACCCTTGGGGATGATGTCGGCGACGCAGCTGAAGATGTGACCCGTGGTGTCGGTGAGGGCGTTGAGGATGTCGGCCGCGCGGTGGACGATGTGGTAAGCGGCGGCGACAATGAGACGCAGAATCCGCAGGAAAACGGAGCAACTACACAGAATGGAGCGGGGATGGCACAGTAAATATGCACTTCTGCTGCTCCCGTATCTAAAAAACTTCCCTTGGCGAACGATATATGCAGGTTCGCCGGGAAGTTTTTTTACTGCCAGGCACATCAGCACCTGGTTTGATCCGTCACTTTTGATTTTTTCTTTTACAGACCGCATCTGAATTTTCTGCCCTTCGCGCCAAGAATGCTGGCCATCTGATCGCCCCACGCTGCACGCTCTGTATAAATATCAACCCGTTCCAGATCTCCGCTCCGGTCCACAAAAGCAGGGAACAGAAATCCACAGATAGGATTTCCCGGCTCGTATTCTCCAACCAACGGGCAGACAGCGCAGATCAGATAGGGGAACATCTCCTCGGATTCCCCCAGGCGCTCTTTATCGGAAGCCTTTGCAGGAATATCATACCGGTCATAAAACATGTAAATGGCATAAGCCCCGTGAATCTGCAATCCTTCGATCAGGATATCATAGAACGTTTCCAACAGCGCATCGTTCTTCAGTCCGCATTCCCGCAGCGCCATCAGCATCTGCCAGATACTGCCCGGCCCCTGGGATGTTTCCGGAAAACGGTATTCCCGCAGCTTCTCATTCGATTCCGCAAACGGAATTTTCTTGGCAATCGCCAGATTCCTGGCCTTTTCCGAACCGGACAGTTTCAGAAAATGAATGTTGAAACTGCCGTCATACTCCCCATCCGAATCCGTATAGCAACCCGCCATCCGCACAAACGAAGTCCGCGCCGGCGTCATCCTCCTCGTCAGCTCCAGCATGTCTTCCCGATTAATCATACATTCCCTCCGACAGTAAAGATATTCGAAACTCTCTGCCTTTGATCTTATCATAACATGCTTTTTCTGTCAGCAGGTTTTTAAATTGCGTTCTTTCTCTCCATCTGATAAAATCGAAACAGTATCTCGCATTTTATAATTTTGATATAGAGAGATGTTGGGACAAAACACCTTTTGACTCAATATCACAGAAAGGACGACACATGAAATTAGCAGTAATCAGTGATCTTCACGGGAATTATTATGCGCTCGCAAAGGTGCTGGCATTTCTTCGCAGTCAGGAGATCGACGGTATCATCGGGCTGGGAGATTTTGTAACAGACGGGCCTTTTCCGCAACGGATGATGAGAGTGCTTCGCGAAATGCAGGAGGAGTTTCCCTGCTATCTGGTGCGGGGAAACAGGGAAGAATATCTGCTGGAAAATCTCCGGCATCCGCAGAACTGGAAGGCAGGTTCCTCGACAAGCGGACTTTTGGATTATACGTTTCGGAATCTTACCGGACAGGATCTGGAATTTTTCGAACAGCTGCCGACAGACGGAGTTCTGATCGGAAAAATGCATGAGTCAGGCCGGCTGATTCCTGTTTTTGTTCCGCAGGAAGAAATCATACCGGATACCTGCCGCGAATCTCTCTTCCCGGCACTTCGTCTCTGTCACGGCGCGCCCGGAGAACTCCGTGGGAATTCCGGTCTGCATCCGGAGCTTTTGCTGTCCCATCTGGAAAATCTCGATGCCGCAATCCTGCTCGGCGGGCACAGCCACAAGCAGGAGCAAAGAGAATATGCCGGAAAAACATACCTGAATCCCGGTTCCCTTGGGCTTGCGCTTGATGGAGTCGGCGGCCATGCCCATTTCGCGATTCTGACGCTGGAAAACAGCACATGGCAGATCGAATGTTTTCAGATTCCCTACGATCTCGAAGGCTACCTCGCCGAATTCGACCGCGCCGGGCTGGAAACGCATGGCAGTGTCCTTGCCCGTTCCTTAAAACGGACATTGACCTGCGGCGTGAATTATTTTTATCTCACCGTAAAACGAGTGCGTGAACTCGCCGATGCACTGGCACTGACCGATCTGGACGAAGAGGTCTGGAAAAAGGCGGAACAGGAACTGAAATAACCGTCCATTCAAAAGACGGCAGGCTGTGTACTCACACACAGCCTGCCGTCTGTTTCTATTCCCTAACTTCTATTTTTCTTTTCGAAACACAACCGTCTCAAATCTTCTGACCACTCCATCATACTCTCCCGTCATCGGCTGGTATGTTTCCGTATCCATCGGAAATGCAGCCGGTTCAGCTCCGTAGTTCTGTACAAACAGATACTTGTATTTCTCATCCTCCCTTGTTGCAACATCGAGCCCTTCCGGGATTTCGGCTGCCGCGCGTTCCAGGCCTTTTTCTTCTGCCAATTTCCGGCAGAAGTCATCGTAAAATGCCTGTTCAAAATCTGCGCAGACATAATACGCCTCGCCCTCTCCAAATACATTTTTCGTCAGTGCCGGATATCCCGCATAGAAATCGTCACGGTATGCCAGCAGCGTTTCGGCACCGTTCGTTTTTACCAGGTCGCAGAAATTTCGGATTTCATATGTCTTTCCTTCTCCCACACCCGCATTCACATCCTGATCATACAATGCGTCCAGCTCGGTGCTCCGCAGGCCGAATACATCCATCAGTCCGTGCGGGGTTCCGCCGAGGAAACAGAGGTCGTTTTCATCCACAACTCCCGACCAGTATGTCATCACAAAGGTGCCGCCGTCTGCCACGAAATTCCGGATTTTTTCCTCAATTCCGGCCCGAAACAGATACAGCATCGGTGCAAAGACAATCCGGTAGCCGGAAAGACTCTCCTCCATATCAAGGAAATCCACATTCACACCCAGTTTCCGAAGACCGCCATATACTTTCTTCACGGTATTCATGTAATGCAGTCCCATATTCCGTGGTCCCTGCGCATCCTCCATGGCCCAGCGGCTTTCGCAGTCATGCAAAATTGCAGCCTGTGCCTTCGTCGTGCTTCCCGCAATCTGCGCCAGATCCAAAAGCGCCTCGCCCGTCTCTGTCACCTCACGGAACACGCGCGTATCCTTTCCGCCGTAGTGGTCAATGACCGCCCCGTGGAACTTCTCGCTCGCACCGCGGCTCTGGCGGATCTGGAAATACTGGACACTGTCGGAACCATGCGCCACTGCCTGCAGCGATGCCGCCTTTAAAAGCCCAGGCCGTTTCAGCTTGCTGACACTCTGCCAGTTCGTGCTTGTCGGGCAGGACTCCATCAGAAGGAACGGTTTTTTCATCAAACTCCGCATAAAATCGTGCTGCAGTGCCGCATCAAGCGCAGTCACCTCTTCTGCTTCCTTGTGCCAGGTCGGATAATTATCCCATGACACCACATCAATCAGATCCTTGAACTTATGATAATTCAGTCCCTGGAAATCATACATCATGTTGATTGTCACCGGAAGTTCGGAACCGCCCGCGCGGATCGCTGCTTTTTCCCAGGCAACAAAGTCTGCTGTCTGATCTGTCACAAACCGTTTCCAGTCAAGATTCAGTCCGTGAAGCCCCATCTCACCCTTTGGGGACGGACTCTCAATCTGCTCAAAATTCTGATACGAATGGCTCCAGAACGTTGTATTCCACGACATATTCAATGCATCAATCGTCTCATATTTTTTCTTCAGCCACCCCTGAAATGCCTTCTGGCAGAGCGGGCAATGGCATTCTCCACTCAGTTCATTCGAAATGTGCCACATTTTTACCGCCGGGTGCTTTCCAAACTTCTCGCTCAGCAGGCGATCAATTTTCCCCACCTTTTCCCGGTAAACCGGCGAAGTATAACAGTGATTATGGCGTCCGCCGAACAGATTTTTCGTGCGGTCCGCGTTTACGCGCAGTACCTCCGGGTATTTGTCTGCAAGCCACTTCGGGCGTGCTGCAGACGGTGTCGAGAGAATTACTGAAATCTCATTCTTATACAGCTGATCCATGATCTTTTCCAGCCATTCCAGGTGGTATACACCCTCCTCCGGCTCGAGCACAGACCAGGAAAAGACACCAAGCGTCACCTCGTTGATATGCGCCTCCTTCATATATTCGATATCCTGCTCCAGAATTTCCGGCATCGCAAGCCACTGCTCCGGGTTATAATCCCCTCCATAGATAAATCCACTCTGGTTCATGTTCGTTTTCCTTTCTCTGTTCATCGAAATATCGTCTCTACGTGCAGCTTCTCAATTTTGCAGGCACATCCATCCGCTGCATCCGGCTGCTTTTCCAGAAAAATCGGATCACCCGGATGCAGAGGATAGACAACGAGTTTCAGTTTCTCCGGAAACTCAAAATAGCCAAGGCTTAACAGGGCCTCCTGACCGGTATAGAAATAATCGTTGATTTTCTCTTCCCCATCAAACACTTCCATACGGTTTCCGTACCAGGTCAGAAAAGCAAACGCATCGTGATAATTTTTTTCGCCCGGATAAGCAAGCTTCAGTTCGTATACTGCTTTCTCTTTATCCTGCTCTTTGCAGACAAGCTCTGCCTCCGGCTCCTGTGCTTTGTAAATACGCTCATACAGCGTAAAGTTTCCTCTTTTTCCACACTCTTTGAAATCCACAATGCCTTTTTCCACTGCCGGATACACAGCGATCATGGTTTTTCCACTGCCTGTCACAACAAGCTCACCGTTTTCTTCCCAGACATAATTTTCGGAAAGAACGAGATAATCCTGATCCAGATGCACCTTCCATGCATTCAGCGCCTCCTGCCGGGAAATCAGGCAGAGTTCTGCGCGCGCATCGCCCTCCCACTGAATCTGCGGGTCGAGATCACCGTAAAATACGAACGCATCTCCCTTTTTCGTATGTAAAACGCAGAGCGGTGTGGCAAGTGCCGTGTGAAGAACCGCATCGTTTAGTTTCATATTGTACGGAAAAAATCCATACATTCCCTCTTTCAGGTCAAATGCCGGAAATCCCACGCTCGCTTTTCCATCCAGGAGTCCCTCCAGTTTCACCTGTGGATGATCATCCATCTTCCATCTTCTCTGGTAATTGTTAAAAAAGACGTATCCATGGTCCGCATCGTGACGGCACGCTGTCCGAACCGTGTGCATATCTCCCGGCAGAATCCTTATCGTTGGAATTTCAGACCGAAGTGAGGCCATATCCTCGCCAAAATCATTCAAAAACAGCGCCAGCAGCTTGATCTCCCGATAGCTGTCCGAGATTGTTCCGTACTGCCGGATCGGCGCGTTGAAATCGTAATTGATCTCCGGCAGGTCGTTCAGATATCCTGTCGCGCGGCTCTCCTGCAGGGTGGACAGTTTTCCCTTCGGATTGCTGCCGCCGTGGTACATATAGTAGCCGAGCAGCCCTGCTCCACTTCCCATTTTTACGGTAGACATCGCTCCGACATCGCATCCCTTCGCCACCGGTCTTCTGTGCATGGTAACCTGAAGCCCGCCTCCAAGTTCTGCCGTCAAAAACGGAAAATCCTCCTCGTTGTAACTGTTTGCATTTTCCACATGATGATCACACGCAATCAGTGCATCGTTCCTTGTGTGGCTGAACACAAAGTTTGCGTTCGGCTCAATCTCGCACGTTCTCTGATCCCATGGTGCTTCACAGTAGCCGCCCATGACCGGAAGCAGATCGCCGATGCAGGCTCCGCCCCAACCGGTCGCCGTGTACAGCGGCACATCAAAGCCAATTTCCTTTGCCATTGCTGTCAATGTGCGGATATGCGCCTCGCCCTCCGGTCCCTGCAGACCGCCGACGTGGCCGTACTCATTCTCGATCTGAATACCGATCACCGGACCGCCGTCCTTTTCCATGCATCCATCGACCTGCGCATAAACCTTTTTCCAGAACCGTCTGACATAGCCAAGATATTCCTCGTTGTTACAGCGGATCGCCATGCCCTCTTTCTCTCTCTCGATGATCCAGTCCGGGAATCCGCCGTTCCGCACTTCCCCGTGCACAAACGGTCCGATACGCAAGAATACCGACAGTCCGACTTTCCGGCACAGTCTTACAAACGTTCCGATATCCCGGCATCCTTCAAAATCAAACACATTTTCCTCTTCCTCGTGGTGAATCCAGATCACATAGGCCGAGACGACAGAAACTCCGCCCGCCTTTATTTTGCGCAGTGATTCCTCCCACCACTCTTTGCGGTACCGACTGTAATGCATTTCGCCCATCACCGGAAACCACGGTTTTCCATTTTTAATCAGATAATCCCTGCAATAGCTGTACTCTGCTCTCATCGTCTTATTGTCCCTCTCTTTTTACTGTCTGCAGACAGAAATTCCGCATCATGCCGTACATCGGCGGCGATGAAATTCGGATTCCGGCAGTGACTTCCTGCGGTTTTCTGATTTCGCATGTCACTTTGTAGCCGGTCCATGCATGTTCTGTCGGATGAATCACAGTCTCTTCTTTTCCCTCTTCCGTATTGAGGAACAGCCGCACATCCACATTTGTTGTATCGGTTCCCTGAAAGGCAACAGATAATGTATACGTTCCTGCCTCCTGTACCTTTACCGTCTGGCAGATCGAAAACGTAAAGTTTTTCGGTGCTTCTACGCGTACCGCATTCACCGGCGGAGCTGGGAACGGATCGACAAACTCCGGAAACAGCTGTACTGCAACGGCATCCTCGGATTTTTCTACGTTCCAGCGCGCCAGGCCGTCTTCCCAGCCGACATCGAGCAACAGATTCTCCGCCTCCGGCAGCTCTTCCACCACGCAGATCTTCGCATGTGCAGCAAACGGAACACCTTCCACATTTCCTGTCACATCATATTCGCCTGTCACGCGTGTGTCCGGCACTTCGTTCCAGTTTACCCGCCGCTGCTCCACCATTCCGTCATACAGCAAAACCGGGAGCATCTCCGGCAGACCGCATGCTTCGTCTTTTACTACGGTCATTGGCTCCGGCTCGTAAATCTTGGCCGGTTTTTCCGGACAGGCATCATTCCGTGTAAACAGGAAAGAACGAATGCCCTCCATGATGGTTCCCTTCTCCTCCAGCAGACCCATATTTTCCGACCAGCCGCCCTCACCGTCTTTCGGAACACAGATCGGTTCCCAGTAATAGATACCCTGCCCCATTTCATCCGGCAGCGAAGCAACGATATTGGCAACCAGATCCAGCACCTGCTTCTGTCCGGCAGGCGTCGCCGGAAATCCTGCGATTTTTTCCTGCTGTTCATCGATAAACCCATGCGCACTCTTTCTCCATGCATGCGCCGTCTCAACGACCATAATCGGCTTTTTGTAATCCTGGATCAGCTTCGTCATTGTCTCTTTCAGATCCGTGAAAGTGCCGTGCCAGAATGGATAATAGGAAAGTCCGATCAGGTCAAAATCCTCGAGTCCTGCCTCAAAGGAACAGTCAAACCACTCTTTCAGATAGAAATACCGTCCGCCCTGGTCGAGATGGATCATAACCTGCATCTCATCTTTTCCGGCTGCAGCCCGCGCACCGCGGATTCCGGCATTTACAAGCTGTACCATTTTTGTATAATCCGGCAGCTCTCCGTCCGGAAACAGAAGGCCGCTTCGGATCTCATTTCCGATCTGAACAATATCCGGCAGAACGTCCTCCTCTTTTAATGCCGTCAGCGTATCTCTTGTATAAGAAAAAACAGCCTCTTTTAATTCTTTAAAGCTTAAGTTTTCCCAATCTTTCGGCTTTCTCTGCTGACCGGGATCCGCCCAGAAATCAGAATAATGGAAATCCAGCATAAAGCTCATGCCATGTGCCCGGATCCGTTTTGCCATCGCCAGTGTATGCGCATAGCTGCAGTATCCGCCGGACTCCCTGACATGCTCCGGCGCATTCCAAATACGGAGCCGTACGGAATTTACCCCGTATTTCTGAACGAGATCCAGCGGATCCATAACAGTTCCGTCAAAGTCCTTCACCTGTACTCCGGCATCTTCCAGCTCCGGTATAAAAGATAGATCCATTCCCTTCTGAAATTCCATTGTTCTGTCCTCCCTGCTACGTTAGTTTGTCGATTTTCGGAATAAAATGTCGTAATCCAGCATCGTCTTCTTCTCATAATTTTCCCCTCGGAGCCGCTGGATCAGCTGACGCACGGCTGTGCCTCCCATCTGGGATGCTGCCACACTGACTGCTGTAACTGCAGGGGAATAGCAGTCCAGATTGGTGCTGTTGTAGAGCGAAGCAATCGCGACGTCCTTGGGAATTCGATAGCCTTCCGCCTGGAGCCGGGACATCACCATCGTACAAATCTCGTCGTCGCCACAGATGATGCATTCCACTTTTTTGGATATAATATTTTCAATGATCGCATCCAGAAACTCCATACGGATCGAACCATTGTAGAAAAGCTGATCCTTCTCGGAAATTCCATTTTTAATCAGCGCCCGGCAGAAACCTTCGTGACGCTTGCGGTCTACGTTATAGCTCATATCCTTGACAAGAAACGCAAATCTGCGGAATCCCTTTCCGATCAGCAGCGTTGTCATTTTCTCTGCCGCACCCTCATTGTCGGTATCCACCTGGATAATGTTGTCATACCGGCATGTTCCCGTCAGTGCTGTCGGGAAATTTGCCTGACTTAAATACTGCAGCGCACGGTCATCCTCAAGCGCACGTGTCAGGAGCATACCATCCACCCGGTTCGACTCCACCAGCGACTGCAGCTCTGAAATATCATGCGCGTTGCTCGTCGTAATCAGCACATTGTACCCGAGCATCGATGCCGATTCGCAGACGCCGAGCAGACAGTTCTGGAAATAAACACCGCTTCCATAATAAACGTCTGAAGGCAGTACCACGCCGATGTTGTGCGTCACCGTTCGGGTCCGCGCCATCTCCTCCCGCTCTTCTCCCCGTTTTGCCACCTCGAGAATCCGGTTTCTGGTCTTCTCTCCGATTCTGCCCTTACCGGACAGTGCACGGGAAACGGTACTTTTTGATACCCCTATCTCTTTTGCAATTTCCTCCAGTGTCATAAAAATACCCTGTCACTTTCTGTTAAATTTGAAAAATTCCTATATTTTTATATTTAATACGAATGCTGTTAGAAATCAAGTCATCCCTCAAAGCTTTTTGAACCATCACTTGATCTCTAAAAGAAGGAACGGCCGCGCCGGAGCTTCTGGCAGACCAGCGCGTCCATTCCCTGTTTTATTTTACTGTTTTATTTTTCTTCTTTCTCCGCTACATACTCTGCTGCCTGACGGTTCATCTCATCCAGAATATCCTGGATTCCGGCGCTGTCCATAGCTGCGTTCATGGCATCGATGGAAGCGTCCACATCGTCAACGAGACCGTTGATCAGCGGGTTATAATAATTGTCGATGGCTGCCTCTACTGCTGCAAACTGTGTACTTACATTGCTGGAATCAAAGTTAAATCCGTCGTAAACATGATCTTCTTTGATGTTGTTGTTGAAGGCATCTTTGATGCTTTCATACTTGTCGTCCAGAGCCGTTCTGTTCTCAAGATATTCCTCTCTCTGGATGGTGCAGTTGTTCCATCCCCAGTTGCAGTTACTTGCTACACCATAGCCGCTCTCATCAATAACTTTGTACTGATCATCACCGACTGCTTCCCAGTGCTTTCCTTCGATACCGAGCATAGCCAGATCGTAAACATCCGGGTTGGTGTAGAATTCATTTAATACCATCATGGCTCTCTCTTTGTTTTTACTGTTTGCGTTGATGGCAACACCGTTGTTGATGTAAGAGTTTACTTTTTTCGACAGGTTTTTGTTCGGGTCTACCATCGTTACATTCCAATCCGGATGTTCCTCATTTGCCTGTTTTCCGTAGGTAAGACAGGTTCCGAGATTCCAGCTCATGCTTGCTGTTCTTCCGGTCAGAAGTCCGGTCTGTCTCTCATCGCTGCTGTTTAATACGTCGCTGGACCATGCTCCGGCGTCTACCAGGTCTTTCATCTCCTGGCAGTACTCACGGAACGCATCCCATTCACCGATGTACTGGAATTCAAGATCTTTCGGATCCTGGGTATGATACAGAATCAGCTCGCCGCCCTTCGGTGCTCCGCCCGTTGTGGAATAGCCCTGGGACTGGAAGAATGGATACCACGGTCCGCCCTGACTTGCATAGATACCGTCTGCTGCACATGCTTTGTAGAACTTCATCAGGTCATCCCAGGATGTAATATCATCCATACCGTATTTTTCCATCAGGTCACCGCGCACTGCCAGAACTTCCTGACCAAACTCGTTGGCATAGCTCGGAACCATGTAGATTTGTCCGTCAATCTTTGCCTGCTCCCATGCCATTTCCGGAACAACCTCCCAGATATCCGGTGCATACGTTTTGATAAAGTCCTCAGAAAGCGGTGCAAATCCGCCGAGGGAAACGGTCTGCTCGTAATGGCACCAGCTCGATGCGGTAAAGATCAGGTCAAAATCTTCCTGTGAGGAGAACAGCAGGGAATATTTCGTGTCATGCTCGCCCCAGGAAAGGAATTCTACGTTCAGAGAGCAGTTCAGCTTCTCTTCCAGAATCTCATTGATTTTGGCGTAAACCTCATCAAAATCCGGGGTACGGTCGCCGATCAGATACATCGTCAGATCGACATGCTCCGAAGTGTCTGCACTCAGGTTGTCTCCCGATGTGCCGGAAGCTGCGGAGCTGCTTTTGCTGTCGCCCGTGCTTCCCTTTCCGTTGCCGGAACCGCATCCTGCCAGCATGCCGGCTGCCATTGCGGATGCAAGTAATACAGATACCAGTTTTTTTGTGCTCTTTTTCATAAAGAACCTCCTTCATAAATATAATGTGTAATTCAAGCGGATATTCGCAATCCGCTTTGCTACTTGCTCATAACCGAATAACTGCTCCGCAGTTTATCAGAAGGAGCTTGCACTCCTCCTGATACAAGCAAGTCCCCACCCGCCTGCTTATTGCTTTTCGCAATGGAAACAGGGGACTTACTTGATTCAGTTAAATTAACATGATTTGTATCAGCCTTTGACTGCTCCGATTGTGATACCCTGTACAAAGTATTTCTGTACCAGCGGATATGCCAGAACGATCGGGCCGGTTACTACAATGGTAAGTGCCATTTTCAGGGACTGGGTCGGCAATGAGATTGCGCTGACGGCAGAGCCTGCGGCGTTGTTTGCAAGAAGCTTTTTATATGCCTCAATATCATTAACCTGCTGATACAGGAAATACTGCAGCGGATACTTGTTCGTGTCTTTGATATACAGCATCGCATTGTACCAGTCATTCCAATAAGCCAGTGCAATGAAGAGGCCCACGGTAGCAAGTGCCGGTTTGATCAGCGGCATTACAATCCGGAACAGAATACGGAACTCGCCGCAGCCATCAATCTTGGCCGCTTCAATCAGAGAATCCGGAAGTCCCACGATGTAACTCTTCATGATCAGAAGGTTGTATACGCTGAACAGCAGCGGAAGGAGCAGTGCAAGGTAGCTGTCCCGCAGATTCAGGGTCTGTGTCATCAGTACGTAGTACGGAACAAGACCGCCGGAAAACAAAGTGGTAAAGTAGAAGAAAAACGAAAACTGATTTCTCCACTCAAACTCCTTGCGTGACAGTACATAAGCTGTCATAGTCTGCAGCAGCAGACCAAGTACCGTTCCGACGATGGTCAGACCGATGGTCGTGCCGTATGCGCGGAAGACAACCATAGGATCTTTAAATACGGTTTTGTATGCCTCCAGGCTGAAATCCTGCGGCAGAAGGCTGAAACCGTTCTGGATAATGGCCGATTCCGAAGAAAACGAGCCGGATACGATCATGATGAAAGGAACGAGGCAGACCAGCGCGATGATTCCGCAGAATCCGTACGCGATGATATCAAGTGCAACCGCATCTTTTCCTCTTTTGATTTTACTTGTATGACTGGAAGATCCCACTTTTCATCCCTCCTAGAATAAGGTGTAGTCTTTATCATAAAGACCAACCAGTTTGTTTACGATTACGACAGTGATAAAGCACAGTACCGACTGATACAGACCAACAGCTGCGGACATTCCGAAGTCGTTGCTGCTGATTAAGGCACGGAACGTCAGGGTATCAATTACATCGGTGTAGTTGTACAGAAGACCGTTACTTCCAACCAGGTTGTAGAACATATCAAAGTTTCCTTTGAAGATGCCTCCGACGGATAGCAGAAGCAGGATGATTGTGGTCGGCATGATCATCGGGATTGTTACTTTGAAAATTCGCTGGAACACGTTTGCTCCGTCGATGCGGGCTGCTTCATAAATCGAAGTGTCAATTCCCATAATCGCTGCCAGGTACATAACAGAACCGTATCCGATTCCCTTCCATACATTAAAGAAGACAAGGATAAACGGCCATGCCTTTGGTGTCGTGTAAAACTTGATTGGTGTTCCACCGAAGGTTTCAATCAGTCGGTTTAGAAAACCGTAGTCGGAACTGAAAATATTGAATGCCATAACTCCTACGATAACCCAGGAAATGAAATACGGCAGAAACATCAGCGACTGTGTGATCTTACGGTAATGTTTGTTGCGGATCTCGGTCAGAAGCACGGCAACGGCAATCTGCATCGTCGTGTTGATCGCAATAAATGCCAGATTATACAGCACGGTATTTCTGGTAACGAGTCCGGCCTGTCCTGATTTAAAGAAGAACTTGAAGTTATCAAATCCGTTCCACGGGCTTCCCCAGATACCTCCTGCGTAGGAGTATTTTTTGAATGCCATTACAATTCCTGTCATCGGGTAGTAGGAAAAAATCAGGGTATAAATTACTGCCGGTGCAAGCATCAGAAGAAATACCCGGTACTTGTAGAGCTTTTTGCAAAACCCTTTCCAACCATTCTTTTTCATCTTCTCATTCCCTTTCTTGTTTGCGCAACTTTTTTGTTGCTCAACTCTTTATTTTTCTTTGTGCCATTATCATATCATTTC
Organism: Blautia sp. AF32-4BH; assembly: GCF_003460565.1. Lineage (NCBI taxonomy): Bacteria > Bacillati > Bacillota > Clostridia > Lachnospirales > Lachnospiraceae > Blautia > Blautia sp. AF32-4BH. The sequence goes on from NZ_QTVL01000005.1 coordinate 163,640, forward strand.
GGCATATTGTTTACAATTCGCAGTTTTTATAAGATATTTCTTGTCGAAATATACTGTTTTACTATTTTTTGTGCAAAATGCGCAACTTTAGCGTTTTACCTTGTTGCGCATTGATTTTTCCATTACCGTTTGCGATTTTCACGTTCTCTTTTGATATTCCGTATTTTTTCTTGTGTATTCTGCCAAATATTCTGCAAAATAACTTCCTCAATTCCGAAAATCCCGTTGTAAGAAAAGAAAAAGTGCGCAACGTTTCGCATTTTCGTTGCGCACTTTCTGGTTTCTATTCACTTTTTCCCTGTTTCTGCCTTATTTCGCAGCAATGACATCCTGCATGTCATACATGCCAGCCGGTTTTCCAGCCAGGAATTTTGCAGCCTCTACAGCTCCTTTTCCGAAAACTCCTTTGGAATATGCCCTGTGGGAAAGGATAACAACCTCGTCCGGTCCTGCGAAGATGACATCGTGATCTCCGACGATCGTGCCGCCGCGTACGGCAGAGATTCCGATTTCCTTCGGATCACGCTGCTCGTGGCGCTGGCTTCTGTCATAAACATAGTGGTACTGGTTGTCCATTGCCTCATTCAGGCTGTCAGCCAGGGCGATGGCCGTTCCGCTCGGGGCATCGCATTTCAGTTTGTGGTGTTTCTCCACGATTTCCATATCAAAGCCTGCTTCGGCAAGCACTTTTGCAGCTGCCTGTACCAGTTTCATCAGCGTATTCACACCAAGGGACATATTTGCAGAGCGGAGAACCGGGATTTCTTTGCTGGTCTCCTGCACTTTTTTGAGCTGATCCTCGGTGAGGCCTGTGGTGCAGAGGACGAGTGGAAGTTTTTTCTCCTTGCAGGCATCGAGCAGTGCGTCGGCTGCCTTGTAGGAAGAAAAGTCAACGACTACGTCTGCCGGAACATCGCATTCTGCCAGGCTTTTGAATACCGGATAATCGTTCTGGCCGTTGTCGTTCATATCGATTCCGGCTATGATTTCTGCATTTGCATCTTCTTTTACCAGGCCGGTGATGACCTGTCCCATATGGCCGTTGCAGCCATGCATAATAATTTTAACCATTGTCTTTTTCCTTCTTTACTTCGTGTATTCTTAACTTAAGCCAGTTTGATTCCAAAATCTTTCATAGCCTTTGCCAGGCGCTCCTGGTTCTGCGGCTCCATCTCGGTCAGCGGCAGACGAAGCGGTCCAACTTCTTTGCCCATCAGGTTCAGCGCTGCTTTTACCGGAATCGGGTTTACTTCGCAGAACAGCGCATCGATGAGCGGCAGTGCTCTCAGCTGGATTTCTCTGGATCCGGCCACATCGCCGTCGAGGAATTTCTGTACCATGTCGTGGGTCTCACGCGGTGCTACGTTGGAAAGAACGGAGATTACACCGCTTCCGCCAAGGGAAAGGATCGGCACAACCTGATCGTCGTTTCCGGAGTACAGATCGATCTTTCCATCGGTCAGCTGCATAATTTTTGCGACCTGGGAAATGTTTCCGGAAGCCTCTTTGACTGCAACGATATTCTCAACGTTGTTGAACAGATAGACGATCGTTTCCGGTGCAATGTTTACGCCGGTTCTGCCCTGAATGTTGTAAAGGATGACCGGCACTTTGACGCTGTCTGCGATTGCGGTAAAGTGTGCAATCAGGCCCTTCTGTGTTGCTTTATTGTAATACGGAGAAACGAGAAGAAGTCCGTCCACGCCGTATTTTTCTGCTTCCTGAGACAGATAAATTGCTGTCTCCGTGCTGTTGGAGCCGGTTCCTGCAATTACCGGGATTCTGTGATTTACTTTTTCCACGGTATATTTGATGGCATCCAGATGCTCCTCATGGGACAGGGTCGAAGCCTCACCGGTGGTTCCGCAGATAACGATGGCGTCGGTTCCGCCGGCGATCTGCTCCTCAATCAGTTCTCCGAGTTTTTCGTAATTCACTTCCTGTGTTTCGGTCATCGGTGTGATAATTGCAACAGCTGCACCTTTAAAAATAGACATTCTCTTTTCCTCCTGTATGTTGTGTCAGATAAAACCATAAGAAATCAGTCGCCGGAGCTTATCTCCCACGGAAAATTTCACTTTCCGTTAAAAAAAGAGGCGCCTCATCCCAGATAAGATCGCCTCCAAATTCACACATACGCAGTATCTATGATCAGATAGCTCTCCATCTCTCGATGACAGTCGCAGATTTTTTCAACCTGCGCCCAGGAGCATACCGGTTCAGCGCCGGATGTCCTTCGGCATTCTTCCCTTTTCCTCTTCTTCTTTTGCTGCTGAGGCATCCGAAAAGGTACTCTTGAAGTAATGCGACCTCTATCCACTTCAGTTCTGCTTTTACTATAGCATCATTAAATTTTCTTGTCAACAGCGGATCGCGCTTTAACTCTCACTATATTCCAGCTTGCTCACCGAAACCTCATATGCGGTCCGCTTTTCCATTTCCGTCTCGCTCAGCCGCTTCATATATTCCCGGCTCTGGATCCGTCCCCAGATGAGAACGTGGCCGCCCACGGCAAACGCAGAGGCATACCGCGCATTCCGTCCCCAGCAGATGCACGGGATATAATCTGATTTTCCATACGGACGGTTGACCGCGATCAGAAGGTCGGCGATCTCTCTTCCCAGAGGTGTTTTCCGGTAGACCGGCGGTTTACATATGTATCCATCGAGGTAAATCTGGTTGGATTTGACGGAATCGTCCTCTTCCTCCACGAAGCTTAATTCCCGCGCAAATACGGAGAGTACCAGACGGTTCTTCTTCTCCTCGTGGCGGTTGTAGGACCGGAACTGACCGCTGATGCAGATCCACTCACCCTGGTAATCCTGTGATACGTCCACCAGCCGCTCGGAGACCATCACCGGAATGATGTCCTGCGATTCACTCAACCGCTTGACCATCACATCGACGAGGTAAAAGCCCTCTCCGAATACCTGATGGCTGAATGTAAACGGGGAGACAATCTCTCCCATGATAACCACCTGATTGTTTTCAATCATCTTGTCTGCCATAATGAAAATCCCCTTCCTTTGTCTTTTCTTTCTGAATATTGATTTCTGATCGGTACTTTGCTGATCTATAATCCTAATGTATGAACCACATTTCTTTTTCAGAACCACTTTTTTCCAGATTTTTTTATTTCTATTCAAATCAGCATTCTGCCCAATTTTTTGTATATGTTTCTGTAAAAACCGCACCACATGCTTCGTATTTTCTACCATTGCAATACAAAAAATGTCACATCTTCCCTGTTTTTTTTCTCTGTTCTGTGCTATAATAGTTCAGATAGGCAGGCATCCAGCAGAGACAAAACGGCAAGGCACCTGCCTTTGTGCTGTGATAAACATTCCCGGCCGGCTTGAAATTTTGAAAAATTGAACCCGGCAGGGTCAACCCATAGGAAGAGGAATGAAGAAATGAAAACAACGAGAGAAGATGTAAGAAACGTTGCCATCATCGCCCATGTCGATCATGGTAAAACTACACTGGTAGACGAGCTTCTGAAACAGAGCGGCGTTTTCCGTGCCAATCAGGAGGTTCAGGAACGTGTCATGGACTCGAACGATATCGAGCGTGAGCGTGGAATCACCATTCTTTCCAAAAATACAGCAGTTTACTACAAAGGAACGAAAATCAACATCATCGACACCCCAGGCCATGCGGACTTCGGCGGCGAGGTTGAGCGAGTTCTGAAAATGGTAGACGGCGTTATTCTGGTTGTAGACGCATTCGAGGGCGCTATGCCGCAGACCAAATTCGTGCTGAAAAAAGCACTCGAGCTGGATCTGTCCGTTATCGTCTGCATCAACAAGATCGACCGCCCGGAAGCACGCCCGGATGAAGTTATCGACGAAGTGCTCGAGCTTCTGATGGACCTCGATGCATCTGACGAACAGCTTGACTGTCCGTTTCTGTACGCATCCGCAAAGATGGGTCATGCAGTACTCGATCTGAACGATACCCCGAAGGATATGACTCCTCTGTTCGAGACCATCCTGAAATACATCCCGGCTCCGACCGGCGATCCGGAAGCTGGCACACAGCTTCTGATCAGTACCATCGACTACAACGAATACGTTGGACGTATCGGTGTCGGCAAAGTTGAAAACGGAACGATCCGCGTGAACCAGGACGTTATGCTGGTCAACCACCACGATCTGACCAAGAAGAAAAAAGTAAAGGTCAGCAAACTGTATGAATTTGACGGACTGAAAAAAGTAGAGGTTACTGAGGCAGGCATCGGTTCTATCGTTGCTGTTTCCGGTATCCCGGATATCCACATCGGAGATACTCTCTGCGGCGATCTGGACAACCCGGTTTCCATCCCGTTCCAGAAAATCTCCGAGCCGACCATTTCCATGAACTTCATCGTAAACGACAGCCCGCTGGCAGGTAAAGAAGGTAAATACGTTACCTCCCGCCACCTGCGCGACCGTCTGATGCGTGAGCTGAACACCGACGTTTCCCTGCGTGTCGAGGAGACGGATTCCGCAGACTGCTTCAAGGTTTCCGGCCGTGGTGAGCTGCATCTGTCCGTCCTGATCGAAAATATGCGCCGTGAGGGATATGAGTTTGCAGTAAGTAAGGCAGAAGTTATCTACAAAGAGGACGAGCGCGGACGCAAATTAGAGCCAATGGAAATCGCTTACGTTGACGTTCCGGACGAGTTCTCCGGTACCGTCATCCAGCTCCTCAGCGAGCGTAAAGGCGAGCTTCACGGCATGAGCCGCGCAAGCGATGGTTCCACCCGTCTGGAGTTCGAAATCCCGGCACGAGGCCTGATTGGTTTCCGTGGAATCTTCATGACCTCCACCAAAGGAACTGGTATCCTGAACACCGAGTTTGAAGATTACGCACCGTACAAGGGCGACATTGAATACCGCAAACAGGGTTCCCTGATCGCTTTCGAGGCAGGCGAGTCCGTTACCTACGGTCTGTACTCCGCACAGGAGCGCGGTACTCTGTTCATCGGACCTGGCGAGAAGGTTTACGCCGGTATGGTCATCGGACAGAACGGTAAGGCCGAGGATATCGAGCTGAACGTCTGCAAAACGAAGCACCTGACCAACACCCGTACGTCCTCCTCCGACGAGGCACTGCGTCTGACTCCGCCGAGAATCCTTTCTCTGGAGCAGGCTCTGGACTTCATCGACAAGGACGAGCTTCTTGAGGTTACTCCGGTTTCCTTACGTATCCGTAAGAAAGAGCTGGATTCCAGACTTCGTAAGAGAGCGGCAATGAAATAAATTTTCATAAAATGACATAAGAACCGCCGGTTCACTCTTGATTTGAGAGTAAACCGGCGGTTCTTTGTCGTTTTTCTATTCTGTTTTCTATTCGTTTGTCGTTCCGCCATGGAAGCCGTAATACGTCTCTCCCGCTGCAAGATCCACGCCGTTTGCCGCTGCAAGAGTATGAATCGTGACAAGCTCATACCCGCGGTTGATCAGCTCCGGCACGATCGTTGCACACGATTCTACGGTCGTCTCGTGGATATCATGCATCAGGATAATGTCTCCCGGGCTTACACTGTCGAGAACGGCGCTGATGTTTGCCTGTACATTTTTTGTCTGCCAGTCCAGGGTATCGACATCCCACATGATGCTCGGGCGGCCGATAGATGCGAGCAGTTCATCGGTGCTGTTTCCATACGGGAAACGGATGACAGTTGCACCCTGTCCGTTGTTGTACTGGGCGATCAGATCATCCGTCATCTGGAACTGGGCAAGGCCGTCGTCGGTGCTCAGTTCTTTCATATTCGGATGCGCATAGGAGTGGTTTCCAAGCTCACAGCCGATCGCCGCCATGCGCGGGATCACATCTGCACCGTATTTTTCCACATTGCTGCCGAGCATAAAGAACGTCGCCTGTGCCCCGTACTGCTCCAGCGTATCGAGAAGCGTGCTGGTATAGACGCCTGGGCCGTCATCAAAGGTCAGGGCTACCATCATCGAGCCGTTGCGGTCTGGCTGGTAAACACCCTGGTCATCAAAGTAACAGCCTTTTCCGCCGATCGCTTTCCAGCCGGTCGCCATGTAACCATTGGAATCAAAATGGTACTGGTTTCCGTCGATATCTGCCCAGCCGTTGACGTAGTACGTTGTGGCATCCGTTGCGTACCACCAGCCCGACGAGCTGTACTGCCATCCCGGCGTCTCATTCGGCGGCGTGGTCTCCGCAAGCTTCTTAATTCCCGCATTTCCCGATCCGTCCTCCGCCTCCGGCGCCGTCTCGCTCACCGTCTTTGCGGCTGTGTCATTACTCAGTACAATTCCTTTTTTCGCAAGCTGCGCTCCCGCAAATTTCCAGATAAGCGCAAGAAAAAGAAGGCCGACCACCACACCCAGGGAAATCCGTGATACCTTCTGCATCATCTGTCTGCGGCGCATCTGCTTTCTTCTCTGTTTTAATGATTTTCTATCCATATGATCTGTTTATACTCCATCGTCCCGCCCCTTTGCGGAACTTTCTTCCATCGTAACACAAACGTTTTTCGACATTTTTCTACTTACTATCATAACGTGATCTGACCTAAGATGCAAGGCACAAATTCTTACATTTTTCCACTTCTGGTAAATTAATGTTTATCGTTTCTTAACATCTTGTCACAAAAAAAGAGTGACTCTGCACCCATGGTAAAAGCGGATACAAAATCACTCTTTGTCACTCTCTTTTAAAAAACCTGGTTTCTTTCTGGTGCTTTGCCACCAAATCACAGGTCTTCCACCTGTCCAGCCTGATTATCCTCTCTGCTTAAGAGTAACTGCAAAATTTTAACGTTGCCAGAACAACAGAAGCAAACACCTTATGCCTCATGTCCTATTTTAGTCAGGAAATCGCTGCCCATCACCCATTTTTCGTTTTCCAGCGTCACAACGGACTCGAGTTTCCAGGTGACGGTCTCTATTTTGGTTTTGCGGAAGAAATGGAGGAAACGGGTTCGTCGCTCGATCGCAGCGGTCACGTTGGTTTCGATCTTCATCTGGTTGGATTCGTTGGTTACGGTTGTGGAGACGCTGCTCACGGTGATGCTGGTGATTCCGGTGTTGGTGTCGCTGTTCAGGTAGGCATCGCAGAGCTGCTGGTACTGTTCTTTGGCGGTTTTCTGTACGGCGGTGTCGGCGGAAAATTCATTTTTGATGGTGCTGAAGGATTTTCCGGCGGCTGCGGCTGTGAATACCTTGTCCAGGGACTCTTCTGCGCGGTCGGCGATGGTTTTGCCGGTGGAATCGTTGAGTTTTAAATCCGGCAGGAATTCCATGCTGCTGTTGTCCTGCACGAGGACGATCTCGCGGTATGGGTCTTTCTGTTTTTCGGTCAGTTCAATGGTGTGGCCGCCGAGGAAGAGATACGGGATTTTGTAGATGCTGACGTTATCTGCCGTCTCTTTTAAATACTTTTTCCCGACCTGCACGCCGTCCAGATAGAACGAGGCATCCGCCGGGACGGTGATTTCGACATCCGTCACGCAGCTGTCTTTCGGCACAACGTACCACTCTTTGAAGTTCCATTTTACGGTATCCCCGGCGGCGATCTCCAATGTTTCTTCCTGCGAGTCGCTCATGCCTTTTAACGTGTACCGCACAGTATAAATCCTGTTTTCCCCGGTCTCAAGATTCTGTTTTCTGCGCATGAAAAAGCTCTTGATCTCCGGTGTTCCCTGCCCGTCAGTGCCGTCCTGTTTTGCTTTCCAGGTCATTGCATTGACGTAGTTCTTCCGCGACAGAAACGTGCTGTCCGGGAACTGGCATACATCGTATGCACTGTTCCAGTCTCCTGCCAGGCATGCTTCCACGTAATTCCGTCCTGCCGCCTGCGGCGCATACAGATACGCGCCTGCCATAAAAAATACGGCGCACAGAATCAGAAACAGACTGAGATTCACGATCAGAATCCGCAGACTCATCGGCAGATCACGAAATTTTGCCGCCCGTATTTTCACAGAAAGCTCCGTCGTCTCTTCTCCATCTTTTTCCACATGGCGGAATTTTTTTCCTTTTCTTTTCCACTCTTGGAGCATAGTTTTCCTCATCTTTTCCTCTTTATTTGGTAATTATTCAGAGCCATGCGAAATGGAAGAAAAAATTGCGAATCATGCTTGCATGAATGAGCAGTTTTTTCTGGAATTTCATATGGCGACAAGCCACATCGAGATGCAGCGTAAGCGGAATCGAGATGGGGCTCTGAATAATTACCTTGTTTCTTCCACCGAATACGTATGCACCCGGTCACTCGTCTGGCTGTATGCCTCGCCTTCCGCATAATACTCCTGCGACGTCGTGGAAAAACGCGTAATCGTCTCTTTCACACGCTCCCCCGTCGTTCCCTGATGAAGAAACAGCCCCACGATCATCAGAATCGCAAACACATTCAGAATCAGTACCGCCGCATTTGCCACGATGCCAGGTAATTTTTTTATCCACATAGGCTTCCCTCTTTTCTGTCTCCATTGTAACAAAATGCTCCCGAAAATACAAGGAAAGCAGAGACCCCGGCGAACCGGAAATTCTCTGCTTTCCACAAATGACATATTTATTTTTTAACCTGAAAGGGTTTACTCCTCGGTATCATCCTTTGACGGAATCATTTCCTCAAAGTCGAAGTCAAGCATCGGCTCTTCCTCTTCAGCTGACGGTTCTTCAACCGGAGCTTCTGCTGCCGGAGCATCGTCCTCAAGATCTTCGGTCAGAATCAGATCCTCGTCCTCTTCTTCCTCGATCATGCTGTCGGTATTCAGATGAATGTTGCTGTAACACTTCATACCGGTACCGGCCGGGATCGGTTTACCGATGATAACGTTCTCTTTTAAGCCCACCAGATGGTCAACCTTACCCTTGATAGCAGCGTCGGTCAGAACCTTGGTGGTCTCCTGGAAGGATGCTGCGGACAGGAAGGAATCGGATGCCAGGGATGCTTTGGTGATACCAAGCAGTACCTGTTTTCCTTCTGCCGGCTCTTTGCCTTCTGCGATCAGAGCTTTGTTGGTCTCGTCGTAATCCAGGAAGTCTACCATGTCGCCCGGAAGGAATTCGGTATCTCCGTTTTCCTCGATGCGGATCTTCTTCAGCATCTGGCGAACGATAACCTCGATATGCTTATCGTTGATTTCTACACCCTGCAGACGGTAAACTCGCTGTACCTCGCGGATCATGTAATCCTGAACGGCACGTACACCTTTGATCTTCAGGATATCATGCGGGTTGACAGAACCCTCGGTCAGCTCGTCTCCGGCTTCCAGAACTGTTCCGTCTGCGATCTTAATACGGGATCCGTAAGGGATCAGGTATGTCTTGGATACGCCGTCTTCCGGATTGGTAACAACGATTTCGCGTTTCTTCTTGGTGTCTTTGATCTGTGCAACACCGGCGATTTCGGTGATGATGGCAAGTCCTTTCGGCTTTCTTGCCTCGAAAAGCTCCTCGACACGAGGAAGACCCTGTGTGATATCTCCACCGGCAACACCACCGGTATGGAAGGTACGCATGGTCAGCTGTGTACCAGGCTCACCGATCGACTGTGCTGCGATAATTCCGACAGACTCACCAACCTGTACTGCCTCGCCGGTTGCCATGTTGGCACCATAGCATTTTGCGCAGATTCCGTTACCGGAACGGCAGGTAAGAATGGTACGGATTTTTACTTTTGTATAATGCTCACCGTTCTCGTTGATGCCGTCTTTGATGACACGGGCAGCACGTTTCGGGGTGATCATATGGTTTGCTTTTACAATGACGTTGCCGTCCTTGTCTTTGATCGTCTCGCAGGAGAAACGGCCTGTGATACGATCCTGCAGACTCTCGATCTGCTCTTTTCCGTCTGTGAACTCGCTGACCCACATACCCGGAATTTCGTCCTTGCCCTCGGCACAGTCGATTTCACGGATGATCAGGTCCTGAGAAACGTCTACCAGACGACGGGTCAGGTAACCAGAGTCGGCGGTACGAAGCGCGGTATCGGACATACCTTTTCGTGCTCCATGTGCGGACATGAAGTATTCCAGTACCTGAAGACCTTCACGGAAGTTTGACTTGATCGGCAGCTCGATGGTATGTCCGGTTGTATCGGCCATCAGTCCTCGCATACCGGCCAGCTGTTTGATCTGCTTATCGGAACCACGGGCTCCGGAGTCAGCCATCATGAAGATGTTGTTGTATTTATCCAGTCCGTCGAGCAGTGCTTTTGTCAGCGCATCGTCGGTCTTCTTCCAGGTATCTACAACCTCTTTGTAACGCTCTTCGTCTGTAATCAGACCACGTTTGAAGTTTCTTGTAATCTTGTCTACCGTTGCCTGTGCTTCGGCGAGCATCTCCGGCTTCTGCGGCGGCACGGTCATATCGGAAATGGATACGGTCATGGCTGCACGGGTGGAGTATTTATATCCGGTTGCCTTGATATAGTCCAGAACCTCTGCGGTCTTGGTAGCTCCGTGTGTATTGATGACTTTTTCCAGAATCTGTTTCAGCTGTTTCTTTGCAACGAGGAAATCAACCTCAAGCGCAAGCTCGTTACCCGGAACCGTACGGTCTACGTATCCCAGATCCTGCGGCAGAATCTCATTGAAGAGGAATCTTCCGAGTGTGGAGCTTACGTTCTGCTGCATTACAGTACCATCTTCCATCTCTTTTTCGCAGCGGATGGTAATCTTGGTCTGCAGGGTAATGTATCCGTTCTCGTATGCCAGGATGGCTTCGTTCATATCGCGGAAGAAGCTTCCTTCGCCCTTCTCGCCCGGACGCTCCTGTGTCAGATAGTAGATACCAAGAACCATATCCTGGGAAGGAACGGCTACCGGACCACCATCGGACGGTTTCAGCAGGTTGTTCGGAGAAAGAAGCATGAAACGGCACTCTGCCTGCGCTTCTACAGACAGCGGCAGATGGACAGCCATCTGGTCACCGTCGAAGTCGGCGTTGAATGCGGTACAAACCAGCGGGTGCAGCTTAATCGCTTTACCTTCTACCAGAATCGGCTCGAACGCCTGGATACCCAGACGATGCAGGGTAGGGGCACGGTTCAGCATAACCGGATGCTCTTTGATGACGTCCTCGAGAACGTCCCATACCTGCGGCTCGAGTTTCTCGACCATTTTCTTTGCATTTTTGATGTTATGTGCAGTGCCGTTGGAAACCAGCTCTTTCATAACGAACGGTTTAAACAGCTCGATTGCCATTTCTTTCGGCAGACCGCACTGGTAAATCTTCAGTTCCGGTCCTACGACGATAACAGAACGGCCGGAGTAGTCAACACGTTTACCAAGAAGGTTCTGACGGAAACGGCCGGATTTACCTTTCAGCATGTCGGACAGAGATTTCAGAGGACGGTTTCCAGGACCGGTTACCGGACGGCCGCGGCGGCCGTTGTCGATCAGGGCATCAACTGCCTCCTGGAGCATACGTTTCTCGTTGCGCACGATGATATCCGGTGCACCGAGCTCCAGCAGTCTCTTCAGACGGTTGTTACGGTTGATGATACGGCGGTACAGATCATTCAGGTCGGATGTTGCAAAACGTCCTCCGTCAAGCTGTACCATAGGACGCAGATCCGGCGGAATAACCGGAACCGCATCAAGAATCATCCACTCCGGACGGTTTCCGGACTCACGGAATGCCTCAACAACCTCAAGTCTCTTGATGATGCGGGCTCTCTTCTGTCCGGTAGAATCTTTAAGACCTGCCTTTAATTCAGCAGACTCTTTTTCCAGATCGATTGCCATCAGAAGCTCTTTGATGGATTCCGCACCCATACCTGCACGGAAGCTGTTTCCGAACTCCTCTCTGGCATCCTGGTATTCTTTCTCGGTCAGAACCTGTTTGTACTGTAATTTGGTATCGCCTGCATCAAGAACGATGTAGTTTGCGAAATACAGAACCTTTTCCAGAGTTCTCGGAGACAGATCCAGGATCAGTCCCATACGGGACGGAATTCCTTTGAAATACCAGATGTGGGATACCGGAGCTGCCAGCTCAATGTGTCCCATACGCTCACGGCGCACACTGGATTTTGTTACTTCTACGCCGCATCGGTCGCAGATTACGCCTTTGTAGCGAATTTTCTTATATTTACCGCAATGGCACTCCCAGTCTTTGCTTGGTCCGAAGATTCTTTCACAGAACAGACCGTCTTTTTCCGGTTTCAGCGTTCTGTAGTTGATGGTCTCCGGTTTTTTTACCTCGCCATGGGACCACTCCCGGATTTTCTCCGGGGAGGCAAGTCCTATTTTGATGGCATCAAAGCTCATCTGGTAATTTTCTTTTTTTGCTGTTTCTGGCATTTGATTACCCCTTTCCTCGCAAAGCGAAGATCTACAAGTTACATGTCATCATCTGAACTTTCATCCAGATCAAGATAAGAGTCTTCTTCTTCATCCTCTTCCACATCTACCATTTCTTCTCCGTCAAACTCTTTCTTGGAGAATCCATAGTCACCAAATCTCTCGTCCTCTCTGTCAGAGTAACGGTCTCCCTCGATGATGTGGTTCAGATTGGTATCACCGTAATCAACTGATTCCATAATTTTAACTTCGGTATTGTCATCACGCAGTACGCGGACATCGAGTGCCAGGGACTGCAGCTCTTTCAACAATACTTTGAAGGATTCCGGAATACCAGGCTCCGGAATATTGTCGCCCTTGATGATGGCTTCGTATGTCTTCACACGGCCAACCACATCGTCAGACTTCACAGTCAGGATCTCCTGCAGCGTGTAGGATGCACCGTACGCCTCAAGAGCCCAAACCTCCATCTCTCCGAAACGCTGTCCACCGAACTGAGCTTTACCACCCAGCGGCTGCTGTGTAACGAGGGAGTATGGGCCGGTAGAACGTGCATGGATCTTATCGTCTACCAGGTGATGCAGTTTCAGGTAATGCATGTGTCCGATGGTGGTTCTTCCATCAAACGGCTCACCGGTACGTCCGTCGCGGAGCTGTACCTTACCGTCTCTTGCGATATCAACGCCCTTCCACAGTTCTCTGTGATCCAGGTGCTCTTCCAAGTACTGATATACTTCCGGAAGCAGAACATCTTTATATTTCTCGGAGAATGCATCCCATTCCATGTTTACATAATCGTTTGCCAGTTCCAGGGTATCCTGAATATCTTTCTCGTTTGCGCCGTCGAAAATCGGGGTGGATACGTTAAATCCAAGCGCTGCTGCTGCAAGGCTCAGGTGGATCTCCAGCACCTGTCCGATGTTCATACGGGACGGCACACCCAGAGGGTTCAGCACGATGTCCAGCGGACGTCCGTTCGGCAGGAACGGCATATCCTCTACAGGAAGTACACGGGAAACGACACCCTTGTTTCCGTGACGACCAGCCATCTTATCGCCGACAGAGATTTTTCTCTTCTGTGCGATGTAGATGCGGACTGCCTGGTTTACTCCAGGAGAAAGTTCGTCGCCGTTTTCACGGGTAAATACTTTGGCGTCCACGATGATACCATACTCACCGTGCGGTACTTTCAGGGAAGTATCACGTACTTCTCTTGCTTTCTCGCCAAAGATGGCACGGAGCAGACGCTCCTCTGCGGTCAGCTCGGTTTCTCCCTTCGGAGTTACTTTTCCGACCAGAATATCACCGGCACGTACCTCTGCACCGATGCGGATGATTCCACGCTCGTCCAGGTCTTTTAAGGCTTCATCGCCGACGCCCGGAACGTCTTTTGTGATCTCTTCCGGTCCAAGCTTGGTGTCACGGGCCTCTGCCTCGTACTCCTCGATGTGGATGGAAGTGTAAACATCATCCTGTACCAGACGCTCGCTAAGAAGAACGGCGTCCTCGTAGTTATATCCTTCCCAGGTCATAAATCCGATCAGCGGGTTTTTACCAAGAGCAAGCTCGCCCTGGTAAGTAGACGGACCGTCTGCGATTACTTCGCCGGCCTCTACATGGTCACCTTTAAATACGATCGGTTTCTGGTTGTAGCAGTTGCTCTGGTTGCTTCGCATGAATTTGGTCAGATGGTAAACATCTTTTGTTCCGTCATCATTGTTCATGCGGATCTCGTTGGAGCAGGAATAGGAAATGGTTCCTGCTTTTTTTGCAACGACGCAGACACCGGAGTCTACGGCTGCTTTTGCTTCGATACCGGTTCCTACAACAGGAGCATCGGTGATCATCAGCGGTACGGCCTGACGCTGCATGTTGGATCCCATCAGCGCACGGTTCGCATCGTCGTTCTGAAGGAACGGGATCAGCGCCGTAGCAACGGAGAATACCATCTTCGGAGACACGTCCATGTAATCAAACATGTGCGGCTCGTAGGACTGGGTCTCATCCAGATAACGTCCGGAAACGTTCTTGTTGAGGAAGTGTCCTTCTGCATCCAGCGGCTCATTTGCCTGTGCTACATGGTAATTATCCTCTTCATCTGCGGTCATGTAGACTACTTCGTCGGTAACACGCGGATTTTTCGGATCTGATTTGTCAATTCTTCTGTATGGAGCCTCAACGAAGCCATACTCGTTGATGCGCGCATACGATGCCAGAGAGTTGATCAGACCGATGTTCGGTCCCTCAGGAGTCTCGATCGGGCACATTCTTCCGTAATGGGAGTAGTGTACGTCTCGAACCTCGAATCCGGCACGGTCACGGGACAGACCGCCAGGTCCAAGGGCGGAAAGACGTCTCTTGTGCGTCAGCTCTCCAAGCGGGTTATTCTGATCCATGAACTGGGACAGCTGGGAAGATCCGAAGAACTCTTTGATTGCAGCTGTAACCGGTTTGATATTGATCAGGGACTGCGGAGAAATTCCGTCGATGTCCTGTGTTGTCATGCGCTCACGTACCACACGCTCCATACGGGACAGACCGATGCGGTACTGGTTCTGAAGCAGCTCACCTACGGCACGGATTCTACGGTTGCCCAGGTGGTCGATATCATCGGCATTTCCTGCGCCGTATTCCAGATGCATGTTGTAGTTGATGGAAGCGAAAATATCTTCCTTTGTGATATGTTTCGGAATCAGGTCGTGAATGTCACGTTTGATCGCCTGTTTGATCTCTTCGATATCGGTATTTTCCTCCAGGATCTTTTCCAGAACCGGATAGTATACTTTCTCGTTGATGCCAAGTTCTTCCTCGTCAACATCTACCCATGCTTTCAGATCTACCATTAAGTTGGAAAGAACTTTTACGTTTCTCTCCTCTGTCTGAATCCATACATACGGTACTGCTGCGTTCTGAATCTTGTCTGCGAGTTCCAGAGTAACGGTGGTGCCTTTTTCTGCAAGGATTTCACCGGTGGACGGATCTACAACATCCTCAGCGAGGATCTGGTTGCGGATACGGCTGCGCAGTGCAAGTTTCTTGTTGAATTTATAACGGCCTACCTTTGCCAGGTCATAGCGACGCGGGTCAAAGAACATGCTCATGATGAGGCTCTCTGCATTTTCTACTGCGAGAGGCTCGCCCGGACGAATTTTCTTGTACAGCTCGAGAAGACCTTCCTGATAGTTGGTGGAAGTATCTTTGGTGAAGCTTGCAAGAATCTTCGGCTCTTCACCGAACAGCTCTACGATCTCTGCATTGGAGCTTACTCCAAGTGCACGGATGAGGACTGTGATCGGAACTTTTCTGGTACGGTCTACGCGGACATAGAAGACGTCGTTGGAATCGGTCTCGTACTCCAGCCATGCTCCACGGTTCGGGATTACGGTACAGGAGAACAGTCTCTTTCCGAGCTTATCATGTGCGATGCCGTAATAAATACCAGGGGAACGTACCAGCTGGCTGACGATTACTCGCTCTGCACCATTGATAACGAATGTTCCTGTTGCTGTCATCAACGGCAGATCACCCATGAAAATTTCGTGCTCTGTGATCTCGTCTTTTTCCTTATTATATAATCTTACTTTTACCTTTAACGGTGCCGCATAAGTAGCGTCACGCTGTTTACACTCTTCGATTGAGTATTTTACGTCATCTTCACACAGTGTAAAGTCTACGAATTCAAGGCTCAGCCGTCCGCCGTAGTCGGAGATTGGTGAAATGTCATCAAAGACTTCCTTGAGTCCGCTTCTCAGGAACCAGTCATAGGAATCCTTCTGGACTTCAATCAAGTTGGGCATTTCCAATACTTCTTTTTGTCTCTGGTAACTCATTCGCATACTTTTTCCGGTAGGTATCGGACGTATTCTGTTTTTCTCCATTGACGTTGTCACCCCTTGTGTTATAATATATTTATTACCGCTCATGCCTGAACAAAAGGTTTTAGGCATATCTTGCCATAATAGTGCATTTTCTAGATTATCATGTTTTTTCAAGTGTGTCAACAAAACAGATTGTATTTTTTTCAGTACAATCTGTTTTTTACTGGTTTTTCTTCCGTGACCCTGTTAGAATAATACTTTAGATGTGATTGAAAGCACCGAATTTTCAGAAAAAACCGCCTGTTTGATTTTTTTATTTTTCAAATCAAACAGGCGGTTTTTTTATTCTAATTTTTTAATATTTCAGAGCTCCATCCCGATTTCGCTTATGCCGCGTCGAATCGTTCTTTTTAATGCTGAATATTGTCAGCCATCATGTCCATAAAGCTCCATGGTTTCAGAACTTTGTTGATCTCTGCAAACACTTTATCATCGTAGTTGTGTTTTACTTCCGTTTTGCGGTCAAACACCATGGTATCCGCATCCTCTGCTTCTACTTCCGGCCAGTGCGGGAGTCCGGCATGATCCGGGGTGCCGTTCTTTGCGAAGGCAAGAAGTGCTCCGAAGATTTCGCTTTCCAGTTTATCGCTGACATCCGGGATGCCACAAATTTCTACGAGATCTGCGTTTCCGAAGAAATATGGGATATCGGAGCAGTGCCATGCCGGCTTGCCGTGCTGGAACGGGAATTCCAGAGCGAAGTTGTAGAGATATGCTTTGCCGCCGCCTTTTGCGAACAGTTTGGCAAGTTTTACGGTCGGCTCACGCATTGCACGGTCGATGGCAAGAACATCTACGCCGTTCTTCTCCGGATATGCTTCTTTGAAAGCGTCCAGAACCTTTTCGGCATTGTCTCCATAAACCTTTTTGAGGATTTCCAGAATCTCTTCCGCTGTCAGTTTGTTCTTATCATAAGCTGCCGGTGCAAACGTTGCGAACTCGCCGTATACGGTTCCGATCATCATCGGAATCTGATGTGCATGCTCACGGAAGCCTGCGTCGAATGGATTTCCATAGAAGTAATCGCCCTTTTTCGGGCCGCCGCCGATGTAGCCGCCACTCTGTGCAATCGCCGGAGCCACTTTTGCATATGCAGCAGCAAGCTGCGGATACGGTACAGTTTCCAGCTGAGCCACATCGTCAAAGCCGAGCGCTTTCATCATTGCCGTAATAATCTCCGTGCCGTCTTTCTCTCCTGCGCCGAGCGGATCGTCCTCCATAACACCGCTCATGACAAGGCCTTTCTGGAACAGGCCGTCTGCTGATGGAATCTGCATCAGGTCAATCACCTTCATTCCGCCGCCGGACTGGCCGAAAATGGTTACATTCTCCGGATCGCCGCCGAACAGGGCAATATTGTCATGTACCCACTGCAGGGCTGCCACCATATCGGCGTGGCCTGCGTTTGCGGAGTTTTTGTATTTTTCCCCAAACGGAGACAGATCCAGATATCCTAAAATATTCAGTCTGTGGTTGACAGAAACAAGAATCGAATCACCTTTCTTTGCGATGCTGACGCCGTCATACGCAACCTGCTCGATGGAAGATCCCGCTGCGTATCCACCGCCGTGGAACCATACGAGAACCGGTTTTTTGGCTTCCGGATCAAGTTTGTTTGTCCAGATATTTAAGGACTGGCAGTGCTCATCCTGCGGCCAGTAGCGGTGCGGAACCATAAGCTCGCCGTTCGGTGTATCTTGGTTCTGAAGCGGGCATACAAAGCCGTAGTTTGTCGCATCCTTCACGCCATCCCATTTGGACGGAACCGGCATCTGGAAACGGTCTGCGTATGCATACGGAATTCCTTTGTAAATGTAAACACCGTCATAAAAATAACCTTTTAAATCGCCGGATGTGGTATGCAGCACCGGCACGCCATCGTAATCAAATATTTTCCCCATTTTGAAATACCTCTTTTCTGTAGAATTTAGCATTTATGTTGTTTTCAGTATAAACAATATTTTCGTCCTTTTCTACTCGAATTGTCGCAAGATCTTCTTATATTGTTGCTTTTTTTCCACTCTTTCTCTGTATTCTCCCACCGCGAGTGCAATTTTTTGAAGATTTTACAGAATCTGCTCCACCTCAATCAGCGCCGTCTCGTGCGGCTCCAGGCGTTCCTGCACCGTGAGGCTGCCTTCCGGGTCGGTTTCCTGCTCCCAGACACGGTATTCCGGGTCCGCACTGTGGCACAGCATCGCGCGCTCCATCCGGTTCATCCGCTCCGGAGCTCCCATCCGCACCCACGCATCGTAGCTGCTGCCGTGCTCTTTTGTCACTTTATACAGCCGCAGGCAATATTTTCCCGGTTCCAGTCCGGTCAGTTTCACTGAAAAGGTCCGGATTTCCCCCATATTGAATACGCGGTAACGATCCGTGCGGGAAATATTCACGGCATGGCGGTAGCGGTACAGCATATCGTAGTGAACATAGTTGTACAGGTAAATCTGGCTTTGGTTTTTCTCCGGCTCCGTGCTGATAAAATAGCCGTCCCCACGCTTCACCAGACGAGATCCCATTCTGCCGAGCAGCCGCAGCGCAGTGCAGACCGCCTTTGGAATGCCGTTCATCGTGAACAGCCCAAAACCTCCATGATACGTTTCCCGCGCCGGAAATACTTCATCCAAACGGTCATTGACCGAGAAATACGCAATTCCCTGCAGCGCCTCTTCATTTTCCAGAAGATTTTTAAACAGCCATGCCGCTTTATAACAGGTATCGTTGCACAGATCCCTCTGCCAGATGTTGCTGCTGCACTCATCCACCAGAACCGGCAGTGCACCAAGCCCAGCCTTCTGCAGCAGACCTTTTACCTTCTCCCCGCGGTTCCGCAGAAAATCCGGGTCGCGGCTCACAATCATATTGACGCTCTCGTTGTTCTGGATCAGATTCATTTTCTCCTCTTCCTCTCCATAGATCACCGTGCCAAACGAGCGGAATGCAAAAATTTCCGGCACACATTCCTTTTCCTTCATAGTTTCGATAAAGGCTTTGAGATGTTCCTCCGGTCCAAGACCAAAGGAAAGACATGTTACAAGATCCGGGCTCACACGTTTCATCTCCTCGTACGATGCTTTCCACGTCTCAAAGAACTCATCTCCTCCATCAATCGTGATCACGTCTCCGCTGATCCACGGGTTGAAAATCCAGCGCCGCATCTGGTTGATTCCATACCGTTCCCTTAGATGTTCCATCAGGTTTTTGATCAGCATGCGCCACTCAGCCAGATCCCGCGGAGAGCTGCTTAGCGCCGGACGCATCGTTCTTCCCGGGTCTGTTTTTGCCAGCAGCAACGGCTTCGCTCCCGTGGAAAGGATGAAATCGATCACCTCATCAATATAGTTCCAGCAGAACTGAATCTCGCCCCACATATTCCGCCGAAATACGCACATATCATCATCAAGAATTCCTTTTACGCGGATCAGCTCATAGCCGAGCTCCTGCACCAGCTGTTCCAGCTCATCCTGCACCTCGCGGTTCAGCACACTTGCCGCATAGCCAGCATTGATCACGCGCTTCCAGTGGCCTGCCACTCTTGGTTTCCGTCCGTTTACTGCCGCTGTCACGGAAACGGCACTCTCATTTATCGTCTCAATCTCCTGCTCCGTGACCGCTGCATACTGCAGGAGACTCTGGAAAATATCATGGTCTCCCGCCGCCTCTTCCCGCTCTTTTCCTTTCTTTTCACGCTGTTTTACTGTATATTCCATCTGCTTCCGGTATTCGCTCGGTGTCATACCGCGGTATTTGCGGAATGCGCGGATCATCGCCGTCTCATTGACAAATCCATTGTGATAGGCAATCTCCGTCAGCGTTGCGCCGCTGTGCATTTCCTGTACGGCATGCGCCAGGCGCACCTGCGTCACGTACTCCCGAAATGATACACCGAAATACTGCGGAAAGCTCCGTGAAATATAGGCACGGCTCAGATAAAGATGATCCGCCAGATCCTCCAGCGTAATCTCTTCCCGGCAATGCTGCAGAATATAGTCTGATGCCCGCTGAATGCGTTCCCTTCCGCCCCGGCCCTGTTCCACCTTTTCCCCGGATGTAAAGTAAAAAAGCAGATCCTCCAGAAGCGCCGTCACACGGCTTTTCATATAGATCGGTTGTTCCTCATTATTCTTGTACATCTCAAGAAAGATCCGTGCCATATCCCGCCGGATCAAATCAAATTTTTCCTGCTGATCTTCCATATAAAAAAACGACTGACATTTGACTTCACATTTCAGCAGCTTAATGTGAAATGAATCAATCGTCTCCGCTGAAACGCAGAGCGACAGAGCAAGTCCGTCTTCGTCCAGATCCAGGTCACAGATCTGAAACCGGTTGATCGCAAAGATAGATCCCATCGGGAGATTGTGAACTTCCCCGTCCTCGTAGCTGACTCTTCCACTCCCACGAAGCAGAAATAAAAGTTCAAAATCCGGATTCCACAGTTCCCGTTTCTTCTCCGGCCGGAGTAGCCGAAAACGGAATCCCGGCATTTCCTGTTTTGTTCCTTTCAGCATCATGTCTTCGTCTCTGTTGTCTCTTTCCATTTCACACCTCATGATAGATTTTTTTGTTGTATTGTACCACAAAAAAGGTCCCGCAAAAAGATCTTCTCCTTTTGTGGGACCAATTTTTCGGTTTTTGTTTTAGTTTTTGCAATTATTCCTTCACCTTCAGCACCAGACACTGATACGGTTGCAGACGGATCGTTTCCTCGCCTGCCTCGCAGGTGTCATAGTTATTCAGAAGTACTTCTTCGATTGTGTCTGTAAATGGCAATGTAATGCCATCCGCAAGAGAAGTAGTAAGGATCAGAATATTATTCTTCTCATCCTTCCTGCGGTACGCCAGAACGCCGCTTACCGTCTCGTATTCCGGAATCAGCGTTCCGTAGAGGAAGGTTTCTTCCAGATCTTCACGTCGTCTTACTGCCACCATTTTGCGGTAAAACCACAGCAGGGAATCAGGATCTTTTTCCTCGGCCTCATAGTTCAGTTCCGTATAGTTTTTATTCACCGGGAACCACGGCGTACCTGTTGTGAATCCCGCCTCGGCAGATGCATCCCACTGCATCGGAGTTCTGCTGTGCTCGCGGCTCTCGCGGTTGATCTGCTCGAGCGCTTCCGCATCCGTTTTTCCTTCTGCAATCAGACGGTCGTAAATAGCAAAGGTCGGTTT
Source organism: Blautia sp. AF32-4BH (assembly GCF_003460565.1). Lineage (NCBI taxonomy): Bacteria > Bacillati > Bacillota > Clostridia > Lachnospirales > Lachnospiraceae > Blautia > Blautia sp. AF32-4BH. The sequence goes on from NZ_QTVL01000005.1 coordinate 184,958, forward strand.
GTCGACGAATCCCTGAATAGACTGTTTCGGGTTGTCGCGCATGCCAATCTCCTGTCCCTGATACAGAAATACAATACCCGGCAGGAAGAAATTGGTGACCGGAAGCATCTTTTCGCTGTAGCGGTTCTGGTCCTCCGGCATCAGGAACCGGTCGATGATGCGCGTTTTGTCATGGTTTTCGAGAAAGTTGCAGAGCATGCCGCGGCCATCCACGATTTTCTGCGCCGCAAAAAGCTGATCGCGATAATCGTCAAACAGCGCCACGGTATTGCCCCATTTCGGGTTACGCACATTGTCGAGGGTGTGACAAAAATCGAAAACGGACGAGAAACTGCCGTTTTCCCCAATCACATCCTCCACATCCTCCGGTCCCATGTGATCGTACTCTCCGATCGTCAGCGCATCGGTCGGTGCAAAGGTGCGCTCCTTCATTTCACACAAGATATCGGCAAGACCGTCTACATTGTTGAAATACTCGAACGCCATATTGTACTCGTCCGGTCCATCCGGCGGAAGGTTGGTGTACTGATAATTCTTTTTCAGATGGCTGATCGCATCAAGACGGAATCCGCCAAGTCCCAGATCCATCCATTTTAAAATCATCTCATAAATTTCTTCCCGCAATTTGGGATTCTCCCAATTGAGATCCGGCTGCTCTTTTGTGAAGATGTGGAGGTAATACAGTTTATCATATCCCGGTACTTTCTCCCACGCGCTGCCGCCAAAAATCGACCGCCAGTTGTTCGGCTCTTTGCCGTCTTTTCCTTCCCGGAACACATAATACTTTCCGTACTTTCCAAACGGATCTTTGAGTGCCGCCTGAAACCACGCATGCCGGTCAGAGGAATGATTCACGACAAGGTCCATCAGAATGCGGATGCCGCGTTTTTTTGCCTCCGCAATCAGCTCCTTCATGTCCTCCATCGTTCCAAACGACGGGTCGATATCCATGTAATCGGAAATATCGTATCCGTTATCCACCATCGGGGATGCAAACACCGGACAGAGCCAGATGACATTGGCTCCCAGCTTTTCTATTTTGTCAAGATGACGGATCACGCCTTTCAGATCTCCTATGCCGTCTCCATTGGTATCCTGAAAACTCTTCGGGTAAATCTGATATCCGACCGTTTTGTGCCACCACTTTTTCTCCATTACTCTTCTCCTGTTCATTTTGTTTTTATAATGCGGGCCGTTCTTTAGGTTTACCGCAAAACCTATAGTGTTTCCACTATATCACAAAAGAATGGATTATGCTACTTTTTCTTTTTGATTTTTCCCGATGTCCGCTTTACCGTTACGGTTCACTGTTTTTTCATCAGCGGCAAAATCACGCAGGAAGCAGCTTTTCTGCCCATATGAATGGTCTGATGTGCAATTTTATTTTCCGTTTTTTCCGACCACAGCCCTTTCTGATTGCTGTGGACATGGTACTGCGGGAAGTCGGAGGAGGAAACATCTACACGAATGCGGGAACCCTTTGGAATCGTGTATACAATATTCCACATAGTAATCTGTACCTCTGCCACGCTGCCCGCCTCATAGGCTCCGGCCTCCGTTTTTCCCTGCTCCAATGTTGCAATCGAGGAACGAATGTTGTACGCTTTTCCTTCCGGCGTTACCTCCATGATTTTAGCGGTAAATGCCGTATCCTCGCAATCACTTTCCACGAACAGACGGACGGAAGCTTTTCCGTTCAGCGTGAAAGTTTCTTCCAGCGGTTCTGATACAAAGCTCAGGACATCCTCACGATAATCCGGTTCCGGCTGAAGATGGCTGCCGATCTGCGGCATCGTATGCAGAAGGGCTTCTCCGCCGATGCTCTCGACGGGAGTGGCCGGGTCAAACGTGTAGTTTCTCGTTTTTTCCCGTTCCGGCGCGTCTTCCCGCAGTGTTTTCTCATCCAGATACAGCGTCATGCTTCCCGCAGTTTCTTCTTCTCCCAGTCCGTCGGACACGCTATCAATCCAACGGTCTGAGCCGATCTCATAGGCACGGATCCGCTGTGTTGGGATTTCTTTTTGTTTCAGCGTCAGCTCAAACCATTCCAGCATCTTTGGAATTTCTTCATTCTGCGGGTGCAGCACCTCTTTGCCCTCGAGGCAGATCTGGAAAAAGTGGTTCCAGGCGCCGATTTCGAGCCAGCTGTGCTGTTTTGTTTCCGCGTTCAGCCGCTCCCACGTTTTCATACTGCTGCCGTGGTGATGATCGTACCAGCCGCTTAAAAGATAAATCGGAACCTTCGTTTTTGATGGAATTTCCCGTAACTGTTTCCACCAGCCCGTCTGCCAGAGTGCCGCATCCGGGCTCGGGCTTGTGATGTATTCGCGGTAGGACGGAACACGCTGTCCCCACAGCGCCTCGTCCACTTCAATCTGCGGCAGATAACGGCAGCTTTCGCGATAGTCAGCATTCACTGGTTTTTCCGCATTTTCCATCGACCATGCGGTCAGGATATCGTGGCGGAAGCAGCCCTTCTCGTAGGCTGATACAAAACGATCCGTTCCATAGTCCTCCAGAAACATTGTGGCAACTTTCCCCTCCGCGGCATCAGCGAACGCCCAGCCGGTCATGCTTGTGTAGGAATGGCCCCAGTAGCCTAAGATTTCGCACCATGGCTGCTCCACAAGGTAATCCATGGTGTCAATGCCATCGTTCCGCTCATTAATGTTTGGCTCCCATTTTCCTTCCGACTGCTCTCTGCCGCGGCAATACTGGTAGACATACACATAACCCCTGCGCGCCAGTCCCTCGCCGTAGGCACGGTGAATACGGTCGTTGCCCGGATAGCAGGTACGAGTCAGGATGACGGGATATTTCTTGTTTTCTCCTGATCCGCCTTCCCTTGGAAAATAATAGATTGTATGCAGCTTCACACCATCGCGCATCTCGATCTGGCTGTCTTTTCTTTCAAATGCTGCACAGCTTTCGGAAACGCCGCTTTTCGCAAATTGTGCTTCTACGCGTTTTACCGCAGCCGTCATAAAATCTTCTGCCATTGCCCTAAACCTCCATTTCCAGCAGTGCCATACCGAGTGTCTTTCCATGTTTGTCCAGCGCCAGCGATCTTGTGACACCGCCGCCGAGTGTCTTGTCGAGGACAAAGTTCAGCGCATGGATTCCGTCCAGTTCGTAGCGGGTTACTTTTCCGTGACAGATTTCGCGGAAGTATTCTGCTACGCGTGCTTCTGTTACTTTTTCTTTCAGCATTTCATAATTGTTCTCATCATATGGGATCACCGAAATATTGGAGATCTCGCCTTTATCGCCTGTTCTTGCATGTGCAATCTCTTTTAATTTCATCGCCTTATACCTCCCGGAATGTAACTTTTGCTTCTACTGCATCGCGCGGCACAAAAATTGAGCAGACCGAGACAATCTCGGACACCCGTTTCACTGCTCCGCCGCCTCCTGCGGGACCGTTGGTATAGAGAGCCTCCACCTCGTTTGCCAGCAGAACGGCATTTTTCCGGTCTTTCGTTCTGCCTGCGGCGCGGAGACGCACTTCACACGGAGTTCCACTTCCGATCTCCTTGGAAATTGCATCACGATACAGGGAATTGCATCCGATAAAATCAGTACGGTACTCTTCCAGCTCGATGCCTGTCAGTTCAATCCGCTTCTCCAGAATCTCCGCCGCCAGCTCCGCCCGTGCCATACAGTTGCTTCCGCCATAGGAAATTTCACCCTCACCGATGAAGCAGTCCTTGTAGCCGACACTCACTTTCAAAGTTTCCGGTCTTCCATGCGTTGTCGCATGCTCGGCGCAAACCTGGTTTTCCCCGATCTGCCGGAACGTCACCTTTGAAAAGTCCGCTGTTGCATCCGGGGTCAGGTAAGCCTTGGGGTTGTGGATTTCGTAGATCATCTGCTCTTTACAGGTATCCACACTCACCAGTCCGCCACTTCCCTCGACTTTTGTCACGGTAAATGCGCCTGTCTCGTCGATCTCAATGAGCGGGAATCCAAGTTTCCACAGATCCGGCACATCCTTGTAGCCCGGATCCGCAAAATAGCCGCCTGTCACCTGTCCGGCACACTCCAGCAGATGGCCTGCCAGAACCGCCTGTCCCATCTGATCCGGGTTGTCGTCAATGTTCCATCCAAATTCATATACCAGCGGTCCGATCGTCAGTGCAGGATCGGAAACGCGACCGGTAATGACAAGATTGGCACCCTCTTCCAACGCTTTTGTGATGCCCTCCGCACCCATATAGACATTCGCAGAAATCAGAACATCTTTTTTCTCTTTTAACAGCGTGCCATCCTCCAGCACTGTTTCATTTTCATACTTGTCCAGCTCGTCTGTAATATCATCGCCGGTCACACAGGCAATCTTCAATCCACTGACACCCAGTTTTCTGGCAATTTCACACGTCCGTTCTGCAGCAGATACCGGGTTGGCAGCTCCCATATTGGTAATAACTTTTACTTTGTTTTTCGCCATCAGCGGGAGAATTTTTTCCATTCGATAGTCGAGCAGCTGGTTGTATCCCTTCGACGGATCTTTCTCTTTGTCCTGCTGCCCGATCGCAACGGTGCGTTCCGCCAGACACTCGAAAATAATGTAGTCCAGATTTCCTTTTTCCATCAGTTCCACTGCCGGCTCAATGCGGTCTCCCGCATAGCCTGCGCCGCTTCCGATTCTGATTTTTTTCATGTTCTATGGCCTCGCTTTCTTTGATCTGAGATCATTGTAATGCGATATCCGGGCAGATACTACAAAAGGGATCGTAATTTCTAAAATTTTAGAAATCATGATCCCTCTTTTATGTGAGTTCTGTTACAGCAAAGACAGAAAATACCACAAAGCTCCAAAGCTGCAGAAATTCCGGCATTTCATTCTCCTTCTGTCTTATTCTTTGATTTTATTGTATAACGTTGCCAGCGAAATTCCGAGTTCCTTTGCCGCTTTTTGCTTCCCTTCCATATCCCGTCCGTACAGCAACAACGTATTTTTGATCTCCTGCCGTTCAAAGCGGCGCACCCGCTCTTCCAGCGTCATGTGAGCCTCTGATTCCCGTTTTTCAAACTGTACGAGACTCGTCACAATTGAGATGCTTCCGCGGATCTGATGCTCTTCCCAGATCGGATAAACACTTGCAAAGTATTCCTGTGTTCCCTCTCTCCGCACCATTCCCTCGACCGGGATGCCGCTCCAAATAACTTCCGGAGCAATGGCAGATTTTCGGTACTCCGTGATTTTATGACCTTTCGCGGTTTCAAGCGGAACGCCGATGAAATCGCTGTAGACTTGATTGAAGAACACAATCCTGCTGTGCTGATCGCAGATCAGGATTCCCTGCTGTAAAGATTCCAGAACGGAATGTACCTGCATTTTTCGTTCCTCCCGTTTTCTCTTTCTGTACTCTCGGAGTCTTTCTGTCATGAGGATATTTAGCCCTTATACTCCTCCGTAAATGTCTTGTATGAATAGATCACATTCTCAATTTCATCTCCACGGTCGCAATTACATTTTGATACCACATGGCATCACCATACCTTCCGGCAATTTTTAACTTTATTGCCACAAAGTATGGACTCAGTTCAAAAAAACGCACGGCAGGAAATCCCGCCGTGCGTCCATAGATTCTGATTTACGCTTAAATTATTTAAGAGTAACTTTAGCGCCTTCAGCCTCAAGTTTAGTTTTGAGCTCTTCAGCTTCTGCTTTGGAAGCACCCTCTTTGAGGACTTTCGGAGCACCGTCAACTACTTCTTTAGCTTCTTTCAGGCCAAGTCCTGTAGCTTCACGTACAACTTTGATAACTTTAACTTTGTTCGGGCCAACCTCTGTCAGCTCTACGTCGAACTCGTCTTTCTCCTCAGCTGCTGCTGCATCGCCTGCTGCTGCTGCAACTACAACGCCTGCTGCTGCGGATACGCCGAACTCTTCCTCACATGCTTTTACAAGATCGTTTAACTCTAATACAGATAACTCTTTGATAGCGTCAATAAACTCTGCGGTTGTTAACTTTGCCATTTTATTTTCCTCCTTGGATATTTTCTGAATAATGTTCTCAGGCTGCGTATTTCACGCTGCCCGCTTGAGGCTTAGGCCTCTGCTGCGCCGCCTTTGGACTCTGCGATCTGGTTGAGGACGCGAGCCAGGTTTGCGATCGGGGACTGGATGCTTCCAAGCAGTTTGCCAAGAAGTTCTTCTCTTGACGGAACGTTTGCCAGTGCTTCCATTCCAGCTTTGTCGTAGTAGTTTCCTTCTACAACACCAGAAACCATCTCCAGCTTCGGAGCGGTTTTTGCAAATTTAGCGATGATTCTTGCCGGAGCTGTTGCATCGTCCTTGCTGATTGCGATAGCGTTTGTGCCATCCAGGTCTTTGGTAAGAGACTCGAAAGCAGTACCAGCGAATGCACGTTTCATCATTGTATTTTTGTATACTTTGTAATGAACGCCTGCTTCTCTTAACTCTTTACGCAGCTGAGTATCCTGAGCAACGGTTAATCCGCTGTAGTTTACCAGCAGCACGCACTGTGCGCCTTCTACCTGTGCGCTGATCTCTTCCAGGACCGGCTTCTTCAGATCGATTTTTGCATTGATTGCCATGATTGCACCTCCTTGTAGTATTTCGTACCTACGCTTTGGAAGTATAAAAAAAGCTCTTCGCGAAGATTGGCGAAGAGATCTCAAAATTCCATAACATGAACCTTGTGTAACTTCTCCTCGGCAGGCGTTTGAAACTTACGCCTTGCGGCACCTGCTGTCTTCGGCGTGATACAGGTGGTATGATATCATATGTGAGGAGGGTTGTCAAGATCAAAATAGACTTTTTTCATATTTGTGCAACTTCATCAAAATATGCGTTCTATTTTTTCAAACCGTTTCTTCCTATACCATGTTATACTTACGTTGTTGTCGCCTCCCAAACTGGCAACAGGAAGGGGGTGAGCGCATGTCTATACTTATTTCTCTTATCGTTTCCGTTGTAGCAGGTGTAATCAGCTACTATATCTGCAAGTGGCTAGACGGAAAACATGGTGACAATTAGCACAGGCGGATGCCCTTCCGTAAAATAGGGAAGAACCCCCAGCAGTTGCCGCTGCTGGGGGTTCGCTTTGTGAACACATGTCACTTATTTCTCTTATTAGCTACATATACTATATCATATGCCGAATCGAATTTCAAGATTCCTCTCCCACATTTTTATTTCACTTTCACCAGTCGCACAGCCATATACGGTCTTGACGGCATGTCGATCGTGAATTCTCCGCTGTGGCGGCCTGCCGGGGTGATGGTCATGTTCCAGGTGTCGATGATTTCCGATGAAGATATTCTGAAGCTCAAAGATCTGCCGATCTGGTTTACACACGCAAAAACCGACCCGGTTGTCGTTCCGGATGACTTTGTCGTTCCGACCTATGAGCGTCTGGCAAAGGTCAATCCGAATGCACACTTCACCTACTGGGACAAGGTACTCGATCACACCGGAACCCAGAAAAATGCAGACGGCACCCCATTCGAATACATCGGCCACTGGTCCTGGATCCCGATGCTGAACGATGAGTGTGTCCTCGATTATGACGGCAAACCGGTTATGACGGACGGAAAAGAAACTCCGATTCTGGAGTGGATGGCTGCACAGAAAAAAGCATAACACAGCACTTGCCGGATTCTCCGCCTACGGCGGATTGTTGCAGTGAAAAAAACAGATGGTATGAAATCGGACTTCAAAGCTGATTTCATATCATCTGTTTTTGTCTGTTCTTGTCTTTTTTTCTCTGTTCCGTTTGATATCGTCAACCGTGCAAGTCGGCTGATCTTTTCGAAAAGCTCTTGCCCCTACTGTTCTTTTCTTTTCAGCTCTTCATAAAATTTCTGCAGCACATAAAATGCCGGTTTGCGGTACTTTTTGTCCTCAGAGAGCAGCCCCTTTCGGTTATAATATTTCTGGATCAGGCTTGTTCTGCGCGGGCAGCGGAAGTCGTAGAGAATCCAGGGGGTCATGCCCTTGATGTAGTCAATGTTCCGCAGCGTTGCAATCTGTTTTTCGTACACATCCGCCTGGCACTCCTCGGTTCCTTTGTCCGAGATGGTTCCATGGTGATGCGGCAGCGCGTCTGCGCCGAACTCCGTTACGATAACCGGCTTGTCCGGCTGGCTGTTTTCCATCAGTGCCGGCAGCATCGCAAAATCCGGGGTGTACCAGCCGCAGTACTCGTTGATGCCGATGATGTCAAGGTATTCCATCAGACGGTCCTCAATCTTATTTTTCGCAGCATTAACCAGGCAGGCCGCAGACACCATTCGCGTCTCATCTTCCCGATGCGCGCATTCTGCCAGTGCGCTCATGAATTTCAGCCGTTCATCCGTATCGGCATTCTCATTTCCGACAGACCAGATGATCACGCTCGCGCGGTTCCAGTCACGGTTGATGAGTTCGCGGAGCTGATTCTGGGCATCCTCATATGTTTTTTCACGTTCAAAACGAATTGCCCAGTAAACCGGAATTTCCTCCCACAAAAGAAGCCCAAACTCGTCGGCGAGTTTTGCCATTTCTTCGTTATGCGGGTAATGTGCAAGGCGCATGAAGTTGCATCCCAGTTCTTTCGCAATGCGGATATTTTCGATCCGTTCCTCTCTTGTCAGGCCTTTTCCGTTTTCCACGCTGTCTTCGTGGCAACTGATACCACGCAGGAAAACGGGCTCTCCGTTCAGCAGAATGTCTCTGCCGTTCACGCGAATTTCACGAAAGCCGACCCGATCGCTGACGGTATCGGTTCCACAGGTTACTTTTACATCATACAGCTTCGGTTTTTCCGGTGTCCAAAGCTCCGGTTTTGCATCAAAAACAACTTCTCCGGCTCCGTTTTCCAGCTGGATTTTCCGGCTCACGCCAAGCTCCTCGATGACAAGCTCTGCCTTGGCTGTGATTTTTTCCGACAGTGTCACTTTCGCCATAACATGTCCAAATGTTCCGTCCGGCACAAGCGCAATTTTAAAAGTTTTGATATGGCATTTCGGAACACGGATCAGTGCGATATCGCGGTATACGCCGCAGTAGTTGAACCAGTCGGTATTCTCGGTCGGCACCTGCTCCGGCCGTCTCGTTCCGTCAACAGCAAGCACGATGCGGTTCTCCGCTTTCAGGTATTCTGTGATATTCCAGAACGCCGGTGTCGATCCGCCGCGATGCATACCGACGTATTTTCCGTTTAAGAAAACGCGGCACAGATAATTGGCTGCGCCCACCTTCAGAAAAACTGTTTCCTCTCTTTCTGCGATATAGGAAATTTTTCTCGTAAAGATCATGCTTCCCTCATACAGGAGATACATCGGATCGATGGTATTCCAGCTGCACGGAAGCTGCATCACCGGCCACTCGTCAAAGGAATAGTCGATTGGCACAGTGAAGCCTTTTTCGTCGCGGTATCTCTCTTTGTACCATTTCTGGCGCAGACAGGTATCGTACTGATCGACTGCATAATGCCAGCCGCCGTTCAGCAGCTCCTCTCTTCTTCCCCCTTCAAATATCATCGTGTCCACTGTGGCAAATCCCGTTTCGTACTGTTCGGTATAATCCTCGAGATGGATATCCGACATATACTTTTTCTCTTTTTTTGCTTCCATAAACTTTTCCCTCACTTCTCCAAACGATCCGAAACACGCTCTGCGAGTTTCTCAGGGTATCGCGGCAGTCGCCGGGTCTCGTGCAGACACGGACTTTGGCGCGGCACCACCCATTCCTTGTTTTTATTATAACGCTTTCACAGGAAAAATCTATGGTCAAAACTGTTGAGGATATTGCAAAAATTGCGGTACCGCTTATTTTTCTTCGTTTTCGTTCTTTCCTTCCGCCGCCATCTGCCGCTTCCTCCGTGTCACAAGGCCACCGATCCGTCCCGTTTCTTTTGCCGTGAGTGATCGCCAGCCGTCATTCAGCACGCGTTCTAAAAGCCCCAGCTCACCTGCGATTTCGTATTTCATTTTCTCCTTCTCCGTCATATGTTCCAGATCAATTTTCTTCTGCCTTGCCATTTTTTCTACACTCCTTTTCTCTGCATTTTTGCTTTATCCAGAGTGTAGACACTTTTTTCCGGCCTTATACCTCCTGTTGTCAAACGGCTATGAGCAATCCGCTTCGCTGCTTGCTCATAGCCGAAGAGCTGCTTCGCAGCTTATCTTTTCATCCCTGCTTTCGAAATCCCCCCCGAAGGCAGGAATCTTTTATCTGCCGCCACAAAAAAAACCTCGCTTTTTGAAATACGGTCCGGTTTCCCATTCCGTTTTTTCAAAAAGCGAGGTCCTTTTCTTTATTTCTATTCTATGTTCCTATCTCCTCACTCCGGCGTCTCTCCGAGCCCGCTTTTAATTGCGGCAACAGCCGCCCGAAGTGCCTCCTCTTCATCCTCCCCGCTGCTGCAGATCTCAATGGTTTCTCCCTGCCTGATTCCTGCGGCAACGATACTCAAAATACTCTTTAAATTAACCGTTCCCTGCATCCCGTTGTTTTCATAGGTAAACGACATGGAAGATTTGTACCGGCTTACACTGTTTGACAAATTTACCGCGTTTAAAAGATGCAGACCTGACGGATTGACAATCGTTACTTTTTCACTTACCATCTTACGTTCCACCTGTCTTTCCTTTGTAATCCGCTCATTTTTCTTTGAAAAATGGCTACTTACTCATTTTTTGCCGTGTCCCGAGTTCAAAAATCCTCCTGCAAGCTTTGCCTGCATCGGTTTTTTGACCTTTTGACACTGATATTTTCATGATAGCACAGTTTTGTTAATACAGTTTGAACATTCTGTTAGATACTCCTCAATTCTTTCCTCTTACTCAGCTGACTGAAGAACAGGTAATAAATAAAGTATGCAATCGTTGTGATCACCCACGACAGCGGATAGCAGAAGGCTGCTCCTTTTAAGGAGTGGAAATGCGGCAGAACCGCCGTCATCCACACGATACGTACTCCGCAGATTCCTATTCCGGTGATAAACATCGGAATCCATGCATCTCCGACACCGCGGAGTGCACCGGAAAGGATTTCGATGGAAATGTAGGTAAAGAAGGTCGGAACCAGGAAATGGATCAGTCCGTGACAGATTTCACGCACCGCCGTATCTGTGGTAAACAGAGAAATCAGTGTATCACCGATAAACCACATAAACACAACCATCAGACCCGTCATCAGGAATGCCATGATCATGCTGGTGCGCACACCGCGGTGTACACGATCCATCTTTTTCGCACCGTAGTTCTGACCGACAAAGGTTGTCGCCGCAATACCGAGCGCATTGATCATCATCCAGAAAAGACCGTCCACCTTTCCGTAAGCCGCCCACGCGGCCACATTGTTGGTTCCCAGCGAATTGACGGCAGACTGAATGATTACATTCGATACCGAGTACAGAATTGACTGTACGCCTGCCGGAAAACCAATGCGGACAATTCGTTTCAGCATAATCCAGTCGATGCTGATTTTCCGCAGATGAAGCCGGTAAATGTCTTTGGTCCGCATCAGAGAGCCCATAACAAGAACCGCACTGATGATTTGAGACAGAATGGTTGCAAGTGCCGCGCCCATAACACCCATTTGCAAACCGACAACAAATAAAAAGTCAAGCGCGATATTGGTCATACAGCAGATGATCAGATACAGCAGCGGACGTTTCGAATCGCCGACCGCACGCAGAATACCGGAACCCATGTTGTAAATCAGGTTTCCGATGGTTCCAAGGAAATAAACACGCATATAAATCAGCGCATGATTTACAACATCATCCGGCGTGTTCATCAAATCGAGCATCCATCTCGAACAGCCAATGCCGACTACTGTCAGCACAATACCTCCGAGAATGGAAAAGGCAATGGAAGTGTGCACTGCCCACTGCACCTTGTCCTCTTTATTGGCTCCGTAATGCTGTGAAATAACAACCGTCGCACCACTCGAAAGGCCGACAAAAAATCCGACCAGCAGATTGATCAGCGTACCTGTCGTTCCGCCGACCGCCGCAAGTGCCTGTTTTCCGAGAAAGTGTCCGACAATCATGGCATCTGCCGTGTTGTAAAGCTGTTGGAAAAACGTTCCGAACAGAATCGGCAGGAAAAAGATCAGAATCTGCTGCCAGATAACACCTTCCGTAATCTGATTTACCTTTACTACTTCTTTCTTCTCTTTGTTCATACCCAAATACCTTCTAAAACTGCCGCCGGATCTCATGGCTGATTCCGACGGCAGTCCCCCTTTAAAATTTTCTTCTGCTCCTCTGCAGATACTCTTCTTCTGTTTTATATTTTCAGCTGCTTCATCCCTCTTGGCAAGCGGATATTTGCAATCCGCTTCGCTACTTGCTTGATTCGGTTAAGTAATCTTTCAAAAAATCAAACAGCGTCTGCATTTCTTCCCGCGTGCCAATCGTAATACGCAAATAATTGTCAATGCGGGGTTTCTCAAAATACCGCACATAAATATGGCGTTCCCGGAGTGCCTGAAAAATCTTCCCGGCCGGTACGCTTTTGTGCGTTGCGAAAATAAAGTTCGATTTCGAATCTTCGAAAGAAAATCCCAGCTTTTTCAGCTCCTCCTTCGACCACTCTCTCGTTTCCATCACTTTTTTCACCGTCTTGCGGAAATATTCCACATCGCGGATCGCTGCGGCTCCGGCTGCGATCGTGGTCTGATTCATGGTATACGAATTGAAAGAATATTTCACATCATTCAGATACGAAATCATCTTCTCATTTCCGATTGCATAGCCGATGCGCATGCCGGCAAGCGAACGAGATTTTGATGTTGTCTGCACAACCAGCAGGTTTTCATATTTTTCCAGCAGCGGCTGCGCAGTGGCTGCTCCGAAATCCACATATGCCTCATCCACAATTACAACCACATCCGGGTTGTTCTGTAATATCGATTCGATCGCAGAAAGCGAAAGCTCCACACCCGTCGGTGCATTCGGGTTCGGGAACACGATTCCGCCATTTGGATGATTCTCTGCAAAATACTGCTCCGGCACAATGCAGAAATTTTCATCGAGCGGGATCTGCTCGTACGGAATGCGGAATTCCTCCGCCCAGACATCGTAGAAGGAATACGTAATGTCCGGGAAAAGAATCGGTTTGTCAGAGTTAAAATACGTCATAAACGCCATCGCCAGAACATCATCCGAACCAACGCCGACAAAAACCTGCTTTGTGCTTACGTGGTAGACATCCGCGATCGCCTGCACCAGTTCTGCCGCGGTCGGATCCGGATAGAGACGGAGGGTATCCTCTTCTGCTACCCGTCTGATCGCCTCTGCGGCTTTTGGTGACGGCGGATACGGATTCTCATTCGTATTCAGCTTGATCATGTCAGCCTCATGCGGCTGCTCGCCCGGTACATACGGCACAACTTTTCTTACATTCTTTTCCCAGTTACTCATAAGTTCCTTCCTTTCTGCCTGTGGTCAGGAAATGCACCCTGACTTTATTCCGTCTTTCTGTTTTTTTGGAAACCCCTGTGAATCGTAACCATTTTTTCTTTTCCTTCTGCTCCCGGCAGTTTCCCGCCGACGCAAAGTCCCTTTTCTTCCCGGTGAACCGCTTTATCCTCTCTTCTTCCAGGTAGACGGATAGAAAAGAATCAGCATCGGAAACAGTTCCAGACGGCCTGCCAGCATATCAAAAATCAGAATCAGCTTGGAAACCGGACCGTATCCAAAGAAGTTACTGGTCGGTCCTACCTGGTCAAGACCCGGTCCGATGTTGTTCAGTGTTGCGGCAACTGCCGTGAAGTTTGTCTCGAAGGAAAATCCATCCACACTGATGATCAGCATGGAAAAGCTGTAGATCACCAGATAAACAATCAAAAATACGTTGATCGCCCGCAGAACCTCATGCTCTACCGGGTGATCGTCGAAACGGATGCGTTTGATACTGCGCGGATGTACGATCGAACCAAGCTCTTTTTTCACGGTTTTTAAGAGGATCAGGATTCGCGAAACCTTGATTCCGCCTCCCGTTGAACCGGCACAGGCTCCGATGAACATCAGCATCACCAGAATACATTTTGACAGCTCCGGCCAGAGGTCAAAGTCCGTCGTGGAATAACCCGTTGTCGTGATAATCGATCCGACCTGGAAAAAGGCAGTCCGCACCGCTTCACCGATGGAATGGTACATCGGATAGGTATTCCAGGAAATCACGCCTCCTGCCAGAAGGATAATCAGGAAATACGCTCTTACCTCCTGGGACGAAATGGCGGCCTTTCCCTTTTTGCAAAGCATCAGATAATAAAAGTTAAAATTCACACCGAACGCAATCATGGCGATTGTCAGAATCCACTGCTGCAGTGGTGTGTACACTGCACAACCGCTGTTCAACACGGCAAAACCTCCTGTTCCGGCAGCTCCCATGGCGAGTGTGACAGAATCAAATGTCTTCATGCCGGAAAGCAGCAGGGCAGCAATGGTAAAAAGTGTCATGCCAAGATAAATCTGATACAGAATTTTAGCAGTTCCGCGCACTCTCGGAACAAATTTGGAAACGGTCGGTCCCGGGCTCTCTGCCTTCATCAGGTTCATGACGGAACCGCCCTTCATCGGAAGCAATGCAAGAATGAACACAAGAACGCCCATACCGCCAATCCAGTGGGAAAAGCTTCTCCAGAACAGGCTGGCGTGTGAAAGTGCTTCCACATCGCTCAAAATGCTGGCTCCTGTCGTTGTAAAACCGGAAACGATCTCAAACAGCGCATTGATATAAAACGGAATTTCCCCCGTAATTACAAACGGCACCGCTCCGAAAACACCAAGGACAACCCAGCTTAACGAAACGCAGACAAATCCGTCGCGGGAATAGATTTCCATATTGGACGGTTTTCTGAAGCAGAGGATCAGACCGGCCGCAATGCAGAGCAGTCCCCAGATAAGATACGCAAAGCCTGTCTTTTCCTGATACATGGCTCCGACCAGCGCCGGAAACAGCATCAGCATACCTTCCACTTTCAGCACCCAGCTGATGACAAAACGAATCATTTTATAGTTCATAATCCGCTTCCCCCGTTACTCTGCCAGAATCTCATGGATATCCTGAAGACCGGTTTCCGTTGTTACGATAATGACGGAATCTCCTGCCTCAAAGGAATCCTGTCCACCCGGAATGATGACCTTTCCCCGTCTGTTAATCGCTGCTACCAGAAGGTTTGGCCGTGTTTTCATATCCTGCAGACGGATGCCGATCATACGGCAATTCTGGTTCACGATAAACTCAAGAGCCTCCACACGGTCTTCCATCAGCTTATACAGCGTCTCAACGTTGCTTCCGATGGAGTTTTTCATTGCCCGGACATACTGCAGAATGTACTCTGCGGTGATGTGTTTCGGGTAGATCAGGCTGTCCAGGTTCAGGCTGTGGATAACATCATTAAATTCCAGATGGTTGATTTTCGTTACAACCTTTGAGGATACCTTCTCTTTCGCATACAGCGACAGAATGATGTTTTCCTCATCCATATCGGTGCAGGCCACAAAGGAATCCATATTCTGGATGCGCTCCTCTTTTAAGAGCTCCTGGTCACTTCCGTCACCGTAAATAACGGTTGCATCTGGCAGTGCTTCGCTTAAAACCTCACAGCGATCCTTATTTTTCTCGATAATCTTGACATCGACGTTCATATTTGCCAGTGATTTTGCGAGATAATACGTAATTTCACCGCCGCCGACGATCATCGTACTGTGTACCTTGTTTGTATGAACACCGATTTTCTTAAACAGGCTCTCTGCGTTCTGCGGTGTGGTAATGATGGAAAGGCTGTCTTTTGCCTGGATCACAAAATTTCCATCCGGTATGTAAACCTCGCCGTTTCGCTCAACAGCACAGACCAGCAGACTGTACTGAAGCGCTCCGGCCAGCTCACGCAGCGACATATGGACAATTTTCGATGTTTCCGGCACTTTAAAGCGCAGCATTTCGATTCTTCCGCGGGAAAAGCTGTCGATCTCAATCGCAGATGGGAACCGCAGCAGTCTTGCCATTTCCATGGCGGCCGCGTGCTCCGGGTTGATGATCATGGACAGACCCAGCTTTTTACGGATAAATTCTCTCTCCTCCCGATACATCGGATTTCGAACTCTGGCGATGGTGTGACAGTCTGCTGCCTGTTTGGCGATGACACAACAAAGCAGGTTCATTTCATCACTTTTGGTTACGGCAATCATCAGATCCGCATGCTCAATATCCGCCTCCTGAAGCACCTGATAGCTTGCTCCGTTTCCTACAATTCCCATAACGTCATAGGTGTTGGAGACGTTGCGGACGACAATACTGTCTGTGTCGATGACCGTCACAAGGTTGTCCTCGCGGCTCAGCTGGGCGGTCAGTGCGGCTCCGACTTTTCCGCAGCCCACAATGATAATTTTCATGTTCTCTCCCTTCAATGCAAAAGCATTTCGCGTAAAATAGTAAAGACCCGCCAGGCGGCATCGTAAAACCATTTTTCGATGCACTCCAAAAAGCAGATCTGTACCCCTATTGTACGATGGCGATTATATCATATTTCCAGGAAAAGCGGAATAGATTTTAACAACATTTTGGACGGAGTTTTTGTAATGATTGATCAAAAAAGGGAAAACCTGTTGAACCTTGCGCTGGCCGCAACGGAAGTCGAACGGCGGCGTGTGCCGGAGCTTTCGGCAGGTTATAACTCTTACAGCAAAACATGGGAAGTAATTGTACAGTATCAGGGAGACCTGGCTTTTCTGGAGGAGCAGGGAGTTCGTGTGACGCTGCTGCTGTTTTCGTATGCCATTCTTCTGGTTCCGGAGTCCCTGATGGATTACGTGACAGGACTGCCGCAGATTACCTATCTGGAGAAACCGAAATTACTTTATTTCGCAGATGCATTTGTGCGGAGCATATCCTGTATTACGCCTGTGCAGGAGGGGGTTATGGGTCTGTCTGGGAATGGGGTGCTGCTTGCATGCATTGATTCAGGCGTGGACTATGCGCATCCTGATTTCTGCGCACCGGACGGGACAAGCCGAATTGCAATTTTATGGGATCAGACGATTCCGGGGAATCCTCCGATGGGGTATGCTCTTGGGTCGGTATATACACGGCAGCAGATCAATGAGGCACTTGCATCTTCTACGCCGGAAGAACGGTTTGCCCTCGTGCCGTCCCGCGATGTGACGGGGCATGGGACAGCGGTGCTCGGAATCGCAGCGGGAAATGGGAGATCCTCGGCAGATGCGGCCATGCGGGGCGTGGCACCGGAAGCAACACTCGTGGTCGTAAAGCTTGGGAATCCTGATCCGGCGGATCTGCCGCGGACATCGCAATTGCTGCAGGCGGTGGATTTCTGCGTAAGATATGCACTTCTGGTGGAGCGGCCGCTTGTGATTAATTTGAGCTTCGGGAATAATTACGGTTCGCACAGCGGGGATTCCTTACTTGAAACGTATTTGAATGCAGTGTCAAATTTAGGGCAGAACGTGATCTGTATCGGGGCAGGAAATGAAGGGGATACCGGACGCCATTATACCGGGAACCTAAAGTCGGACCGCAAGTCGTCCGGTCAGACGCAAACAGTCCGTCCGACATCTGATCCGGCTGCGACGTCTGCGGTCTCGGCAACGGCTGACCGCGCTGTCTCCGTTGAATTTCAGGTCGGTGCTTATGAATCCTCGTTCAGTCTCCAGATCTGGAAGGTTTATGGGGATGAAATCTCGATCGAACTGATTTCCCCCGGCGGCATCCGCTCCGGCACGCTCTCTCCTGTCCTCGGCACGGCGCGTCTGACGCTTGGTCCGACAGAACTTCTCCTGTTTTATGGCATGCCATCCCCCTACAGCCAGGCGCAGGAAATTTACCTGACCTTTCAGGGCGCAGGAAACCATCTGTCCGTCGAAAACGGCATCTGGACCTTGCGTCTCACCCCCGGCCGCCTGATCTCCGGTTCCTTTGACCTCTGGCTTCCCGGCGGAAACGCCGTCGGTTCACAGACACGCTTCTTCTCCCCCACTGCCGACACCACACTCACCATCCCTTCCACCGCCCGCTCCGCCATCACGGTCGGTGCCTACGATCCCCGCCTTTCCTCCTATGCCAGCTTCTCCGGCCGCGGCTATACCCGTATTCTCCACGAAATTAAACCTGATCTCGCCGCCCCGGGTGTCAATATCCCAGCTCCCCGTTCCGGCGGCGGCTATGCTTCCTTCACCGGCACCTCGTTTGCCACGCCTTTTGTATCGGGAAGCGCCGCTCTTATGATGGAATGGGGTATTCTGCGCGGAAATGACCCGTTTTTATATGGTGAAAAGCTGAAAGCTTATCTCATCGCAGGCACAAAACCCATCGCATCCGAGAGCGAATACCCGAACAGGCGGGTGGGATGGGGACGACTTTGTTTAGAAAGTAGCCTGCCAGATTAAAGTTATTGAAGGATTCGATAGAAGAAATAAAAGCGCAATGTAAAGAGTTAAACGACAAATGAGACATATTTTTATCTCTGTACTATCTTGTACTTTGCTACGAAAATAAAACTCGTAGCAAGGTACTTATAGTGTTCATTTGTCTGGCAACTCTTTTTTATTTAACTGTTAATAACTTGCTGTTTAAAATTTTTTGAATGCAAAGAGAATCACTTACCCAAAAGATATTCTTCCAACATTTCCTTTACTTTTTTCTCAATTTCGTCTATGATCTCTTCACACCTTGTCTTTTTCATCCCTGCACCAGTTCCTACCGCCAGTAACTCTTTTCTGCCTGGATTTCTTCCATTTCCATCTACTGACGTAGTATGTTCGCCATAATACGTATTACTGTAAGTAAGATCATATGCCGGACTTAAATGCCATTTATCTTCGTCTGCTTCGTACAAATACGTGAAGTTCTTCGAATGATCATCTCTGTTATGTGCAAAAACATTGAAACACATTCGGCGGAACATATTTTCAACATCTTCATCGCAATTGCGTGTCATGATTTTTGTCAGTTTCATTAATCCATGATAGTCCAGACTTGGCTGCTCAAAATCCAATTCCAGAATTGCAGCTGTCGTCAACATGTGCACTTTCTTTTTCCCTTTCAAACAGTTTCTCCTGTCAAACCTTTTAGTTCCAAAATATCCTTTACATTTTTCTGATGGAAACAATCTCGTTTCACTCATCATAATTCCGCAGGCCTTGGCACAGCAGGAATAGTCATATTCCATTTTTCCTGCATCTTTTCCGTCCACATGCGCTGGAAATTTGATAATCCATTCTTCATTATCAATGGTTGTCATGATTTTAGGTCTTGCTCCGCCGCTGGTACCTCCCAGCAGATACAATTCGTCCAGTTTATCCGAATACTCTGTATTCAGTATCTTTTGACACTCTTCCGCCAGTTTGTCCAGATCTGCACTGCTCTGCTCCTCTGGAAAATTCTTTTCCGGGTGATATGTCAACGCTCCCATCCCCGATGTGCCCACAATCGCCAGACGATCCAGTACGGTCAGTTCATCCGGATTTTGTTTATGTGCCCGTAACAGGCGATCCAACAGTAATCTGCCCCAATGATCTGGAAGACTGTCCGCAAAAACCCCAAATAATCCTTCAAAATGATCCTTAACTGGAACAAATACCTGTTTTTGCAAAGGCAATGAAAATGGGTTGATCGAAAATCCGGTTTCCAGCCATTCATCACTGTACTGAAATGCCACTTTGTGGTCTGCCGTCATAGCTAATGTTCCCACCGTTTGATCCTCATAACACACCTGCAGTACTTTATCTTGTTTCATTGATAACCTCCTGAATATCTTTATACGGTACCTGCGTGAAAATATTTCTGAGCTCATCTGCAAGATCCAGTGCGATTGCAATTTTCGTTAAAGATAACAGGGAAATTTGTCCTGTCGTTTCGAATCTTTTGATTGAGCCGTAACTCACTCCGCTTATAGATGCTAATTTTTCCTGCGTAATTGAACGTCTCTTTCTGATTTTTCTCACTCGCTGCGCAAGTTTTTGATCCAGTTCTTCCGGAGTTTCCCATATAAATTGTTCCATTTTTTCCCCTTCTTGTTACAGATTATATGTTATCTAAAATATCCTGTTTTTATTCAAAGCAGATTATATATTATCTATTCTATTTTACCACTCACGTGCAGAAAGCACAATGATTTCCTGCCCTGTTTCCATAAAAACTCCACCCCGTTTTTGTAACTGCAGATAAATTTTGCATCTCCTTTACTCTATAGGGATAATTTGCGCTTTTTTGACTATCCGGTAGTATTTGTTTCAGAGTAAGTAAAAAAGCCTCTGCCGGGCAAAAATTTTGCTTTCCGGCAGAGGCTTTGCTGGTCAAACGGATATTCATGCAAGCATGATTCGCGATTTTTCTTCCATTTCGCATGGCTTGGAATCGTTACAAATACTGGCTGAATTCCACTTTTTCTTTATTTGGTCCTTCGATCGTGAAGAAACGGACGCCATTTTCCCAGAACGGAAGGAAATGTACTTCATCCTGCGTCGTATTCAGACCGGCCCCGGTAATCATTTCGTGAACCTTTTCAATATTCTTTACGTCAATCGCCACATGGTCGATTGCTCCGGGTTTCAGTGCTGCAGCTTTGTTTTCGTACGTTTCGATCACAAGTGTTCCAAGCTTTAAGAATGCCACTTTCTCATCCGCCGCCTCATTTACGGTGCGGAATGCAATTTCAAATCCAAGCTTTTCATAAAACGCAATCGTCATCTCAATATCGTTGGTCGGAATACCGACATGCTGGATTCCATTTAACTGCTCTCTTAATTCCATTTCTTATCCCCCAGTCTTTTTTCTACCTGTGCCAGATCCGGCATGGCCGGAATAGAGCGTGTCTGAAAAAGGCTTTTCGTGAGCTGCGAGTCCCAGTTCGTGGGAGATTTTATCCGAATAAGGGCGGCGTAGCGGGCTACGGCAACCGAATGAGGGTAAAATATACCGCAAAGTGGAGCTTGCAGATTGCGGAAATGATTTTTCAGACACGCTCTAGCACCTTTTTTCTCCACACAAAGGCTTGCAACGGCGTTTCCAAACCGGGCAAACGCTGCCAGTTCTTCCTGCGGCTGTAAAGATATGCTCCATTCCACCAAGTGTCACTACAACTATTTTTACACTCTGATGATATAATATTTCCGCTGTTTTTGCAACATTTTGCTCTCTCCTGCCCGTTCGCTGCCGTTTTGCTGTTTCTTTTTTTCACAGATCACAAGGATGAGTGCCAGCATTCCTCCCATCAGGCTGCACCAACTGCCAGCCGTCCGTCCGGGCGCATGGTACACAAGAACAATTTTGTGCTCGCCTGATGGGATTTTTGCACCGAGAAATGCCGTGTTTGCGCGGAACAGCAGTGTTTCTTTCCCATCCACTTTCAGCACAAAATTTTCATCGTATGGAATGCTGGTGATGAGGTATCCGTCTCTTTCCGCGGAAACCACGCCTGTGATGCCGTCGCCGCCGTATGTTGCTGTTGTTCCGCCAATCAGGGTAACCGCCTGACTGTACAGCTGCTCCGTTTTTTCCAACGGCTGTGCCATACCAGTCCATGTCTCAAAATTTTTCAGGATATAATGGCCTTTTCCCATCCGAATGAATACGGTTCCATCTTCTTTCATCGTTACAAGATAGTTAAACTGTGTATTCCCATTGGCATACGTATGGTTGATGCCGGTCAGGCGGTTGGTCTGGCCGTTGATGCGGATAAACATATCATGACTCGCTTTCTGATTCTCCACCTCGAAAGAAACGGCGAGCAGCGTCGCTCCCTCTGCGGTACCCGGCAGCGTTGCTGAGACGGTCACGGATTTTTTCGTCTCAATCTCATATCCGTCCGCTGTCTTCTGAATGCGCAGATCTTCCTGATCGGTCTCTGGAATTTCAAGGTTCACTTTCTGAAAACAACTGTGAAACAGGGGTCCTACAGAACCATTCTTTGTATCTGAATCTGCAGCGGCTCTGAAATTATCCACAGATTCCGCCGATTTTTCCTGATCCGGGATTGCCGCTGTTGTCTTCCGCATTTCCTGATCCGGGATCACGGCTGCCGTCTCCAGTATTTCCTGGTTCTGCGGATAAGGTAATGATTTGTATTCCGTCTCGGAAACCACCTGGTCTGTCACGTAGGCAACCGGCGCTGCGGATATGGCACGATAAACCTGAAAGTCCCCGTAATCCCGGTACAGTTCATACCCTTCCGGCCGTGTTTCTGCCAGAATATATTTCACTCCCATGAACTGCCAGAACAGCGGATCATCGGAAACCGTCTGCATCATGCGGTTGCGGAAGGCTTCATTAATCCCATACGTCTCGTCCCGGAATCTCTTATATTCTGCATTGTATGCCGAGGAATAAATCGTTGAAACATTCTGCCCGATATCCCAGATCCGGTTGACGTTCGCAAGGTTTTGTCCGCCGTCTCCATATTGCTCCATGCGATACCAGCCGGGATCTTCCGCACGGATCTCGCGAATAGCCGCTGCAATCTTGCTGTCCGTCAGAGCTTCATACGTTTTGCGCGGGATCATCACATGCTTTTCCTGATTGATTGCTTTTCCGGCAAATGCAAGAATCACAGCACTAAAGACGAGCGGTAGAAACGGAAGCTCTCTGCCCCGCAGCTGTTTTTTTGCCGGAAACCACCGCCATGCCAGATAGCACGCAGTCACACAGATCACATCCAGTATGCCGAGATGCCAGTATGGTTCAAAGTATGTCTCTTGCTTTGCATTCCACATCAGAATCAGAACTATGAGGTACGGAAACAATTCTCGCAGCTCTGTCATGACTTTGCGCTTAAAATTCCCGGTGCTTCGATTTTTTCCACACTCCCGCTTCCGGACAAGCTGGTTTTCCACATAAAGCCCGACTTCTGCACAGAGGACCGGAAGAAACGGGATGAATACTTTATCTTTGCTGTACAGGCCACCGTTCAGCAGATAGCCGAACAGGGGAATACAAAAGAATACCAGCAAAAGGAAGGACAACAGTTTCTCACGCAACCGGCTCTTTCCGATCACTCTGCCCAAAAGCGCCACCCCCGCAAATGCGGAGAGGCCAATGCCATACGGCGTGTAGCAGAGACGCAGGATCAGAAACTGCGGTTTCCACATCGCCGGATCGGTAAAAAGTCCTGCAATGCCGCCCGCTGCGGTGCCGCGTCCGCCCTCGCCGCTGCCGCCGAACAAGGCGGCAGCCGATGGGATCAGCAGAATACCGGAAAGAAGGATTCCTGCGAGGACCGGAAGCGCAAAGCGGATTGCTGCGCCAAAAAAGCTCCGCAAACCCGCCAAAGCTTCGACTGTTCCTGAAGATTTTTCACCTGCCATCTGCTTTTTCTCTGCCCCGGCCTTTTGATTCCGCGACACTTTTCGATTCTCCTGTTCCGCTTCATACGCAGCATTTTCTGTACCGCATTTCAAATACTCCGTCACTGCATACGCCGTGAGCGCAAGCAGCCCGCCGACCGAAAAATAAAAGCTGGTCAGAATCATCCCAAGAACGGAAAGAATCAGCAGACCGCTCTTTCTCTTCTGAAAATGGCGATCCGCGCCCAGCAGAGCCAGCAGCAGAAACGGCATATAATTGACAAACATAAGCTGATTATAGGAATGATATAGAAGTGCGGTAGAACACGTAAAGAAAAGTGATGTAAAAAGACAGTTGCCGTAATGCAGACCCTTTTTGCTGATCCATTGATAAAAAAGCACTGCATCCGCCGCATACAGCAGCGCGGAGGAACCCATCACCCACAGGTCCATCGGGATGAACGGGAAAAGGTAGGATAACAGCATGGTCGGACTCAGCAGTCCGTAGTAGGCAAAATGGTAAATATTCTGACCTCCTCCCAGATTCCATGCGAAATCCGGGAAGAGGTTTCCGGTCGCGTAAAACCGCTTTCGGAAGTAATCGGCAAGGGTGCTGTGCTGGCTGATCCAGTCAATCGAGGAGCCGAATACGCCGTATTGCAGGACGAACAGCCGGCACAAAAGCAAAGAAAAGAAAAACAGACCAGCCGCCGTAAAATCCTTTCCGGTAAGACCTTCCAAGAAGCCGTTCCGCCGTCCTTTCGGCTGGCCTTTCTTTTTCCGTGATTTTCCCGGCTCTCTTATTTCCTTTAAGATTTCCTTTTTCATGCCCGGATTTCTCCTCTTTCAGACGCATGGCGTTTGTCGGCATACTCTGGAAAATACACGTTTTTCTTTTCTGCCGTATGGGTATCTTTTCTTCTCTTTGCAGCACTCTCCTGCTTTTTCACCGGCTGCACACTGTGCATCTTGACCGTCTCTTCACTCGTCTCCTTTAAGAGATAGATCGGACGGTGCTTTGTTTCAAGATATGTCTTGGAAAGATAAATGCCTACAATGCCCGTGCAGAAAAGCTGTACACCGCTCACCAGAAAAAGGATGCATGCCATCGACGGCCAGCCCGCAACGGGATCGCCAAACAGCAGCGTTCTTCCGATGATGAACACGATCAGAATCATAGAAATCAGGAAAAAAAGCACGCCCATGACAGATGCAAGTGACAGCGGGGCTACGGAAAAGCCTGTGATGCCGTCGACCGAGTACGCGAGGAGCTTTCGAAGCGGCCACTTCGACGTCCCGGCGCAGCGGTCCTCGTGCTCAAATTCCAGCCATTCTGTGTGAAAACCGACCCATCCGAAAATCCCTTTGGAAAAGCGGTTGTACTCACTCATTTCCAGCACGGCATCCACCATTTTGCGGCTCATCAGACGGTAGTCCCGTGCACCGCTTACAATCTCTGTTCTGGAAAGGCGGTTGATCACACCGTAGAAGGCATTTGATAAGAAGGATTTGATTTTTCCCTCGCCCTCCCGTGAACTGCGGCGTGCCGCTACACAGTCACAGGTGCCGCTCTGCAGCATCGCGTACATTTTCGGAAGAAGGGACGGCGGATCCTGAAGGTCGACATCCATCACCGTTACGTAATCGCCTTTGGCCGCCTGCAGTCCGGCGTACATGGCTGCCTCTTTTCCGAAATTTCTCGAAAACGAGAGGTAACGGCAGCGCATATCCTTCTGCGCAAGCCGGCGCATCTCAAACAGGCTGTGATCCTTCGAGCCGTCGTCAACAAAGATCAGCTCGAACTGAACCTTCTGCTGTTCTTCCATCTCATCCATCTGACGTACCATCGTCTCGTAGTAAACCGGAATTGCTTCCTCTTCGTTGTAGCATGGTATGATAATACTGATTGTCTCCATTTTTTTCCTCCCGGGGATTACATACTCTCTCAGAATCCTTCTGCAGATCCTTCCTGCTGCAATCCCGCTTCTGTCTCATTCTTATGCAAGTCAGGTTTTTGTGGCTGTTTCTCCCGCTGCAGAATCCTCGCCTGCCTCCGGGAAACGCAGGATGACTTTAAACAGATCGCCGTCTGCCGCAAGCTCCATGCGGCCGCCCATGTTGGCCGTGTAGCTTGATGCAATCGCAAGGCCAAGGCCGTGCCCCTCGCTCGTCCGTGATTCGTCGCCGCGCACAAAGCGTTCCATCATTTCCTCCGCTTCAAAATTCATCTCATAGGCGGAAATGTTTTTCATCGTCACGAAAATCTCCCCTTTTTCCTTCCCTGCGTCAATGTAAACTCTCGTTCCGCCCAGGCTGTATTTCAGGATATTTTCCACGAGATTCTGTATCACGCGGTACATTTTCCCATTATCCCCAAGGAACGGCAGCGGCTCATCTCCGAGCGCCGTGCGGAACGACAGATTGCTCTGCGCAATCGCATCGTCCATATCGGCGAGGGTCTGCTCGATCAACCGTTTCATATCCATTTTTTCCATCTGGAATTTTTCGGTTCCGCTTGTCGATTTGGAGAGCTCGAAGAGGCTTTGGATCATCTCCTTTAGCTGTTCCTGTTTCACAGAAATCACTTCGACGTAATCCTGTGCCGCCGGTGTCAGATCCTCTTTTTTCAGAAGATCCGTATAGCCGACCATCGAGGTGAGCGGGGTTTTCAGATCGTGCGATACGTTGGTAATCAGGTCAATTTTGAGACGCTCCGCCTGCATCTGTTTTTCTACGCTCTTCTGCATAGCGCTCTCAATATTTTCCAGCTCTGCAAACGCCGGATACAGCAGGGATTTTTCGGATATTTCATGGATCCGGCTTTCCATGCTGCCTTCTGCCATCGTATGGATCTGTTCCATCAAAAGGCCCATCTCCCGGTTCAGGCGACTGCGGTATGTTTTCCAGGCAAACAGAATTAAAATCAGCGTGGTCAGCCCAAGAAGAATGACAAACAGCACCTCGCCATCCATTCCGTTTATCAGTCCGGTGATCATGGTAATCACGATTAGAAGTTCCGCAATCAGTGCCACACGGAACGGCCATTTACTCTGACCGGCAAGCTGCCGTTCCAGGCTGGTCCGATCTCTGTAACGCTTCCTTTCTCTGCAAAAAAAGGACATTTCTCTCAGTTGTTTCTTTTCATAGCGACAGACAAGAATGCCGGCACTGAGAAGGAAAACGCCACAGATTCCAAAAAACAGAAGACCTGTCTGCACACACTCTATTACAGTACCCCATTCGGCAACAATGCGGTATCTGGCATAGCTGTGCCGGAGCGGCTGAAGCCATCCGAAAAAAGCAAATCCTCCGACAAGAACCAGAAGCTCATTTGGCACCTTTTCGGATTTTTTCAGAAACAGCTGCTCTTTCTCTGCTTCCGCAGCGGCTCTTGCCTCAAACTGCATCTGCCGGGATTTTTCTATTTCATCTGTCTCGGACTTATCTGCGGCTGCCCCTTCGCTGCTTTTTGCTGTTTTTCCCGCTTTTTCCGGTTCGCTGCCGGCAAAAGCAGTCATTTTCGAGTTCCCGGTATTTTTTCGGAATTTCCATACCAGATACAAGGCTGCGGCTATGCCCAAAACGCCGACTACCGTCACTCCAATGCCGATACCCCATTCGATGTTGCGCCACATTCCCCATTCGAATTCACTGGCCCATTTCCGCAGAAGCTTTCCGCACAAAATCAGTACCATAGAAAGATCGGTAAGCATCCACAGCAGGATGCGTTTTTCAGTTTCCGTCAATTTTTTCAATTTTGTATCCAATTCCCCACACCACCTTTAAATATTTTGGATTTTTCGGCGTAATTTCGATTTTCTCACGAATGCGCCGGATATGAACCATGACGGTATTTTCTACGCTGTAAGCATCCTCCTGCCAGACCTGGCTGTAGATTTCTTCGGCTGAGAATACATAGCCGGGATGCTCCATCAGAAGCTCCATAATTTTGTACTCGGTTGCGGTCAGGCGAACAGGTTCACCGTCCACCAGGAGTTCTTTGGTGTTTCGGTTCAGCAGCAGACCGCCGTTTTTCAGGATATCCTGGCTTTGTGTGGTTCCGTTTGCGGCGCCTAAGGAGAAGTAACGGCGGAGCTGGGATTTAACACGGGCCATGAGTTCGGCGGTATTATACGGCTTTGTCACGTAATCATCGGCGCCCATCGAAAGTCCGATGACTTTATCGCTCTCTTCGGTTTTCGCGGAAAGCATGATAATCGGGATGTTGTTTTTTTCTCTTATTTTCATCAGGGCGGAAAGGCCGTTCATTTTGGGCATCATGACATCGAGCAGGATCAGATGGATCTGTTCGGTCATGAGGATGTCGAGTGCCTCCATGCCGTTGTAGGCTTTTTTTACCCTGTAGCCTTCCAGTTCTAATAGTTTGCCGAGAGATCTTACGATTTCCCGGTCGTCGTCTACGACTAATATGTTGTATTGGCTCATCTCGTTTTTCCCCTCTTGGTTCTATGGTGTTTATCATAGCAGAGAAAACGGAGATTATTTGGATAAAAAACTGACATTTTTCTTAAAATGTAATCCCCCATTACGTTTTCCTGCTTTTTTTACAAAAAAAACACTGATTGGTAGAATTGTAAGCTGGTGTAAAAAATAAAAACAAACGCATATAAATTAGTAAAAATGCCTGCCATAGCACCTGAAAATGTGGAAAAAGATAAAAAAAGTCAATATAAGTGGACAAAATACACAATATCAAACTGGGATTTTATTTGATATGATGTAAATATCACAAATAAGCAAAGAAAATGCGTAATAAAAACGCACAAAACAACGGAAAGGATGGGGAGCATGGCGAAGGAAAAGGTGAAAAAGAAAAGAGGACAGAAAATCACACCTGCAATTTTGTGGAAACAGCGCTGGCTGCTTGTAATGTCAGTACCATTTGTAATCTGGCTGATTATCTTCAAGTATATTCCACTTTGGGGATGGACGATGGCGTTTCAGGAGGTAAAACCGGCAACGTTCGCACTTCCGATCTGGGAGAGAACCTGGGTTGGATTTCAAAATTTTACAGATGCATTCAAAGACCGTCTGTTCACACAGACATTAATCAACACATTGGGAGTAAGCTTCCTTGACATCGCGGTTGGAACGATCGCAGCAATCGCATTTGCGGTTCTTCTGAACGAGATGTTCTTTATGAAGTTCAAAAAAGTAACGCAGACCATTTCTTATCTGCCGCACTTTGTATCCTGGGTTATTATTGCAAGTATTGCAAAGAATATTTTCAACGACGGCGGTGTTGTTGACAGTATCTTCGGCAAGAACCTGCACCTGATGAGTTCCAACTCACCGCTTATCTGGGTAACCATTATCCTGATTAACTGCTGGAAAGAGGTTGGCTGGAACGCAATTATTTATCTGTCCGCCATGGCAGGTATTGATCCTGGTCTTTACGAGGCCGCTGATATGGACGGTGCAAGCCGTCTGCAGAAGATCTGGCACATCACTCTGCCGGGTATCCGACCGACCATCATCGTACTGCTGATTATGAGTATCGGTGGCGCCCTGAACGTAGGTATGGAGCGTCAGATGCTTCTTAGTAACCCGCTGGTTGAGGATCACACGATGGTACTTTCCTGGTTCTCTTATAAGAGAGGTATCGGAAACAGCAACTACGGTCTTGGTACCGCAATCGGTGTATTCCAGTCTGCAGTCAGCGTTACCCTGCTGCTGATCGCCAATAAGATTGCCGGTCTGGTAGGCGAAGATAAACTTATGTAGGAGGACGCGAATATGAACAAGAAAGCAAAAAAATTTGACTACGTACTGGCGGTAATCTTCGTATTCCTCGTCATCATCACCATTTATCCGTTCCTGAACGTACTGGCGATTTCGTTCAACGATTCTACGGATACCATTAAGAATGTAAACTTCATCATTCCGAGAAAGTTTACATTAAGCAACTATAAATATGTATTTAAAGACGGCGGCATTGCAATGCCGGCTGTGATTTCTGTAACAAGAACCATCATCGGAACAATCGTAGGTATTGTATGTACCTCGATGGTTGCTTACACATTAAGCCGCAGAGACTTCGTACTCCGCAAACCATTCCAGCTTCTGTTCGTTGTTACCATGTATGTCGGTGGCGGAATGATTCCGGAATACCTTCTGATTATCCGTACCTTAAAGCTGGGCAATAACTTCATGGTATACATTCTGCCTGGTCTGATGTGGGTTTATAATATGATTCTGGTCCGCTCTTATATCGACGGACTGCCGATGGCTCTGCAGGAGGCAGCAAAGCTCGACGGAGCAAACGATTTTCAGATCTGGTATAAAGTCGTTATGCCGCTTTGTAAACCGGTTATCGCAACCGTAGGTCTGTACTATGCAGTAGGTCAGTGGAACTCCTTCATGGATACTTACCTGTATGCGAAAAAACTCCCGACTCTGCAGTACAAACTGTATGAGATTATGAACCAGGCGACCATGAAAATGGACGTTCATGCAGGAACCAATGTACAGACGGCCGTAACACCAATGTCCGTACGTATGGCCGTAACGATTGTAGCAACTGTGCCGATCGTTATTGTATATCCGTTCCTTCAGAAATACTTTATCGGCGGTATGACACTTGGTTCTGTTAAAGACTGATAAAAAACAGTATTAAAAAATTTTTAGAAAAAGATGATGTTTATTCCTGCCAGGCGAAAGCAAGAGTGCAGGATGACATAAACCATTTTAAGGAGGGCTTTTATGAAAAGAAAAGTAGTATCACTCATGTTAGTATCTGCTATGGTGGCCGGAATGCTCGCAGGATGCGGTTCCGACAGTGGCAGCAGCAAGGGAGGATCCAGCACAGAGACTGGATCAGCGGCAGAGGCAAGTTCTTCAGGCGAGACAGCAGATGATGCAGATGACAAATCTCCGATTACCTTTGAGTATTTTAACGCTGATGGTAAAAACGGCAACTGGGATAACCCGGTAGCAAAAGCAATCACAGAGGCAACAGGCGTTACACTGGATGTTTCCTATCCGGTAGCATCCCAGGGTGATGCAAAAGAAGATATTGCGCTGATGATCGCAAATGATGAGTATCCGGACATGATTTATGCAAAAGGCTCAGCAACGGATTTGTATCAGGCAGGCGCGCTGATTGATATGACAGACCTGATTGAAAAATATGGTCCAAACATCAAAAAAATGTACGGAGCAGAGATGGAAAAACTGAAATGGAGCCAGGATGATCCTGGAATCTATCAGCTTTCCTACGCAGGTGTAAACCAGAAAACCCTGACAACAGGCGGAAGCTGCCAGATTCAGTGGGCTGCATTAAAAGAGAACGATTATAAATATCCGAAGACACTGGATGAGTATGAAAAAATGATCAAGAGCTATCTTGCAGCACATCCAAAAACAGAAGATGGTCTGGATATGATCGGTATCACCATGAGTGCTTCTGACTGGCACTGGATGATTACCCTTGGAAACCCGGCAGGACTGATCGCTGATGCATCCCCGGATAATGGACAGTGGATTATTGACGACGAGTACAACGTACATTACAAACATGTAACAGATGAAGAGAAAGAATACTTCAAATGGCTGTGCCGTATGTACAACGAAGGTATCCTGGATCCGAACTTTGCAACGCAGACAGATGATGACTATATTGCAAAAGTTGCCAGCGGCCGTGTTGTTGCCATCACCGATGCTGAGTGGCATTACAGCCAGTGCGAAGCTACTCTGGTAGCAGACGGAAAAGTAGATCAGACTTATGTTGGACTTCCTGTAACCTTAAGAGAAGATCAGGTAGAAAAAGCCCTTCTGTATCAGGGAACTACCGTTGGCTGGGGTATTGGAATTACCAAGAGCTGTGAAGATCCGGTTCGTGCCATCAAATTCCTTGACTATCTGTGCTCCGATGAAGGACAGATCCTGTATCACTGGGGTATCGAAGGCGAGAACTACTTCCTTGATGATGATGGACAGCCATATCGTACTGACGAAGAAGTAGCAAAAGCTCAGTCTGATCCGGATTATGCAAAGAACACCGGTATTGACAACTACACTGGATTCCCGATCTACGGAACAGGTTCCTACTCTGAAGACGGATTCCCATACACTCCAACTACCAAAGAGTCTGTTATTGCAAACTACAATACAGCAGAAAAAGAAGGATGCGAAGCGATGGGATTTGAAATGCTGACCGACATGTTTGCACAGCCGGAGGAGTTTGACCTTCTTCCATACTCTGCACTGTGGGCATATCAGCAGCCACAGGAACTGGCTGAGAAACAGACTATTCTGGATGAAATTGCATGGCCAGGACTGGTTAAGTGCGTAACTGGTACAGAAGATGAGTTTGATGCAAACTGGGAGAGCATGGTACAGGAGCTGACAGACAATGGTCTGGCAGATGCAGAAGAAGCTATGACAGAGTTCCTTGCTACCAAACTTGTTGATGTAGAGTAAGTAAAGCAAAAACATAAAAACATAAGGTTTTGCCGTTGAACGGAAGGCGGCACAAAAACATGGTCTGATATTATTAAATGTCAGGCCATGTTTTTAAATACAGCGACAGTAATGGGAAATGTGAAACATTGTAAAAAGATAACAGTATATGGAAAATCTGCAAACAATTTCATGAGACAAAATAATCGGGAGGTTTTTGGAAAATGACAGAAAAGAAGGAGTTTCAGGTAAACAAAAACACACCGTTCTGGGATGCATCACTGACGGATCAGGAAAGAATCGACTGGCTGTTAAAAGAAATGACGGTCGAAGAAAAACTGGGATACCTCGCCAGCTCTTCCCCGGATCTGCCGCGCCTTGGCATTCCGGGTGTCTCTGTGGGCGGTGAGGCGGCACACGGCGTTGAGGGCAGAAACGATCAGAACGGTCTTGGAAAACCGGATGTGACAACATCCTTCCCACAGCCGATCGGTATGAGTGCATCCTGGGATCCGGAGCTGATCAGACAGGCCGGTGAAATAACAGGAACCGAGGCGCGCGTCGTATGGCACCGCCATGAGGGCCATGGACTCAGCAGATGGGCTCCGACCGTTGATCTTGAGCGCGATCCGAGATGGGGAAGAAACGAAGAAGGTTACGGAGAGGATCCTGTGCTGACCGGAAAAATGGCCGGTGCTTATATCCGGGGAATGCAGGGCGATGATCCGAAGTATCTGCGCTGTGCAGCGACCTTAAAGCATTTCTATGGAAACAACACGGAGGTCGGCCGCGGATGGAAAAATTCTTCCATTGACCCGCGGAACAAATATGAGCTGTATCTGGAGCCATTCCGCAGATGTATTGAGGACGGCGGCGCAGAGGGCATTATGACGGCATATAACAAGATCAACGGAACGATCGGTATCCTGAATCCGGAAGTGACCGATATTCTGAAAAAACAGTACGGTCTCCGTCACGTTGTCAGCGACGGCGGTGCGATGGGACTTGTCGTGAATCTGCATCACTATTTCGGACAGCATGCGGAGACGATCGCAACGGCGCTGAAAGCCGGTGTGGATGCCATGTCTGACGATCCGCGTATGGTAGAGCAGGCGGCACGCGAGGCATATGAGCTTGGCATTCTGAAAGAAGAGGATATGGACCGCTCTATTCGCTGTATGATGGAGACGAAGCTTCGTCTCGGCGTTTATGATCGGGAAAATCTGAATCCGTATGACCGTGTGACCGAGGACGATATCGATTCCCCGAAGGCACGTGAAATCTGTAAAGAGCTGAGCCGCGAATCGATCGTACTTCTGAAAAATGAGAACGGAGCGCTGCCACTTGACAAAGCCCTGAAAGCAGAAGATATTGCCATTGTCGGACCGCTTGGTGATGCATGGTATCAGGACTGGTACGGCGGAACGGCACCATACCGCACAACCTTCCTGCAGGGGATGGAAGTACTGAAGCAGGAGAACATTACATTCGCGGATGGTCTGGATCGCGTTGTTTTCCGCTGTGATGGAAAAGGTCTTGCCGTAGCAGAAGACGGAACACTTCAGATGGCAGATGAGCCAGATGTGTTTATCAAGGAATACTGGGGTGAGGGAAGCTATACGTTCAAGAGTGTCCGTACCGGAAAATACCTCAGCGCAAGACTCTCAGAGTCGCAGGGAGAAAAGCCGAAAATGGGACAGATTGCGGCAGACCGGGAGGAAGCCTTCGACTGGTTCGTGATGGAGATTTTCCACGTGGAGCCACAGGAGGATGGCAGCGTTGTGCTGACCAACCGTTTCCATTACCCGGTTTATAAGGATGCAGAGGGATTTTTCTCCTTTGAGCAGACGGAGGGAATTCCGATTACGATGGAGGTTGTCGAAAACGGAATTGAAAAAGCAGTTGCTGCAGTCCGGGGCAAAAAGCAGGTTTTACTTGCGCTCGGCTGTAACTCCGTGATCAATGCGAAAGAGGAGATCGACCGCAACACACTGGAGCTGCCAGAGGAGCAGGAGATGCTGCTTGACCGGATCACAGAGGTCAATCCGAATACCGTTCTGGTGCTGTTTACGAATTATCCGTACACACTTCAGAAAGCGATGGAAAAACTGCCGGCGATCATCATGTCTGCAACGGGAAGCCAGGATATGGGAAGCGCAATGGCAGAGGCTGTGCTTGGAATCTATGCACCGGCCGGCCGTCTGAATATGACCTGGTATGAGAGTATCGATCAGCTGCCGGACATTGACGATTACGACATCATCAAAGGAAAAAGAACGTACCGCTATTTCGACGGGAAGGAATTGTATCCATTCGGCTATGGCCTGACGTATACCACATTTGCGTATGAGAACTATAAGATTTCCTTAAAAGATGACCGTCTGCTGCAGATCTCTCTCGATGTGAGAAATACGGGCGCTACCGCAAGCGACGAGGTCGTCCAGATCTACGGTTACGCTCTGGAATCCTGCGTAAAGAAACCAATCTGCCAGCTGCTTGATTTTGTCCGTGTGAAAAACATTGCCCCGGGCGAGACGAGACACATCGCACTGGAAATCCCGGTGGAGGAGCTTCGCTTCTACGATGTCATCAGCCGCAGACTGATGGTAGAAGAAGGAACGTATGAAATCTATGCGGGCGCATCCTGCAAGGATAAAGCCGTTTCCGCAGAAATCTTTATTCCGGGCGGAAAAAGGGGAGTACGCGATCTGAGTGCATTTACCGCGGCAGACCACTACGATGATTACGAGAACATGTATCTGACGGAAGGCCACTTCAATTTCAAGGCAGTCCGCGTGCAGGATGAGACGAAAGAAGGTGTTCTCGTTTACCGTGACTGTGATCTTTCCGATGCTGCTGTTCTGGCGCTTCATGTGAAGAGTGAACGCGGCGGCAGTGTGGAAGCCTTTGTGGACGGTGTTTCGATGGGAAGCTTTACCGGTGACACAAGAACCTGTGAGTTCCGCAGCGCCCCGAAACTGGACCGCTATGCGGAGGAAGAAGTAAAAGAGCGCAACCGGTACCGCGAGCCGGTTTATGAGGATGTTGAAATTTCCCTCGCAAACAGACCGCAGACGGACGGCGTATCTGAGATCCGTCTTGTCCTGAAGGGAGATATGCGGATCTGCTATCTGCGTGTGCTGAAAAATAAGAGCACAGGAAAAATTCAGATGGGCGTAGCAAACTAACCAGATAATGTATTGTCTGAAAAAAGTATTGACAAATTGTGTGAATATGAATAAAATATTCCTGTAAAAACAAAATACGGAGATCTTCAGGGCAGGGTGTGATTCCCTACTGGCGGTATAGTCCGCGACCCGCTGCGATATCAAACAGCGGCTGACTCGGTGCAACTCCGGGACCAACAGTTAAAGTCTGGATGAAAGAAGACGAAATAAAATTTATTTGCATGGAAATATTTTTGGTGCCCTGAATTCAAGAAAAGGAATTCAGGGCACTTTTTTTCGCGGGCAACGAGCCAAAGTCCGTGCTTGCACGAGACCTTGGCGACTGCCGCGAAAACAAGTTCAAATTCGTGGAGCGTATTTGGACTCGTTACTTCCGGCAGAACCGGTCAAGATCTCCAGAAAAAAGGAGAAATGCAGTTATGAATGCACAGACAACAGCAAAACAGACATCAAAGATGTCGCAAATCGGAAAAACCCGTTACATGGTACAGGTGGCAATGCTCGGCGCCGCCGCAGTCGTATTGATGTTTTTTGACATCCCGCTTCCGTTTGCCCCGAGTTTCTACAAGATTGATTTAAGCGAAGTTCCGGTGCTGATCGGAGCCTTTGCGATGGGACCTCTTGCCGGAGCTGCGATTGAGCTGATTAAGATTCTGCTGAACCTTGTTATGAAAGGAAGTACCACCGCAGGTGTTGGCGAAGTGGCAAACTTCCTGATCGGCTGCGCGTATGTTATGCCGGCCGCATGGATCTACAAAACACAGAAAACCAAGAAAAATGCCATGATCGGTATGGCAGTCGGAACCGTATTTCTGGCAGCAGCCGGCGGTCTTCTGAACGCTTTTGTACTGCTTCCGGCTTATGCAGCAGCCTTTGGAATGCCGATGGATACCCTTGTGGGAATGGGATCTGCAGTCAACAAAGCAATTACAAGCCTTCCGACCTTTGTTCTGTTTGCCGTTGTACCGTTCAATATCATCAAAGGTGTTGTGGTATCACTGGTAACCATGCTTCTGTACAAGCACATCAGCAGACTGCTGAAGGGTGAGGCGATGAATTAGTTCATCATTTCCGTAAACGGAGAATCCAATAAATACGTTGTAGAGAGACGGACAAAATGCAGAGAGAAATCCTCTGTTTTTTGTCCGTCTTTTAAAATTTTCGGGGAATGGCGGCAATGGATTGCCCACACAGGTCTTTTAGTAGTACAATGAAGCATAATCGATAAAAGAAAATACGCAGCGAAATTGGAAAGGAGCGCAAAAAAAAGAGATCCGCACATTGGCTGAAATCTCTTTTCTATCACATTTTAATATTGTTATTATGTCTCGAAACTGTTAAGCGCTTTCCAGATGTTCCATCACTTGAACGCCCCATTTAAAAAGGGCGGTTCGCATGGCAAAGGTCAGGACTGCGGTAAGCAGAATCATCACGCTCGTGGTGATGTGGATGTTGAGGTGAAGTTTTCCGTACAGCAGGTAGCCGGCTCCGATCAGGATTGCGCCGACGGTGAGGTCGATGAGGACGGAGATCAGGGAGCGGTTGTTGGATTTTATGGCGGCGGTTTCGTTTTCCCAGTTTAATTTCGGAAATGCAAGGTCAAAAAGGAGCTGTTCATAGTTTACGAACAGGGTAAATAAAACCGTGATCGCCGTGGTGTAAAGAAGGGTCGCCGGGTGCAGACCGAAAACGACCGCGATGATGTTGAAGACCAGAGCGTACGGCAAGGTGCCAAGGAGACTGATCAGGATGCCGCTTACCAGCATGGCACGGATCTGGTCGTGATAGCTCATCGGAATGCATTTCATATAGATGTATTCGCTGCCCTTTCGGGACATCGCTGTGGCGGAGATCACGCAGAACATGGACATCATGACGGCGATTCCGGCGGCGGTAAGGACGGCAACTGCGACAGGCAGTTCCCCTTTCAGGAGGCGGAATATGGTGCCATCGGCGACAAGCCGGGTCCAAAGGCCGGTGGTTTTAGCCATGCCAAGGCTGGAAATGATGGAAACAAGGGCAATGCCAAGCATGAAGACCGGCCAGATGAGAGGCATCAGAACACAATTCATGAACCAGGCCGGGGTTCGGTACAGTTTTTTCCATTCGATCATCGCGTAGGTGCGGACCGGATTTTTGCTTTTGACGGTTCGGGTCACTTCTTCTTTGGATAAAATGCGTTTTTCGCTGGTGGTTTCGCTCATGCCGAGGACAGCCGGGAGGTAGATTTTCCAGGCGAGGGCGAAAAAGACAGCAAGGATGACGGCTGTTGTAGCGATGTAGAGTATCATTTTGAGAAAGGATGCATCTGCAAGGCTTCCGGTCATCAGGGGCAGGTTCGGAAAAATGGTCCGGAAGGCGCGCAGAGTGCCCTTCTGGCTTTCCATCAGGTTCATGATATCCTGCATTTCAAAATTTCCGATACTGCGCGAAAATACGTTGATGCCGATCGCAAAAATCAGGGATGCGGCGAATCCGAGGTAGCTTAAGAAATCCTTGTTTCGGATATTTTTGAAAAGACGCATCACGAGCATCGTCAAAACTGCGGCGTAAACGAGCGGCACAACCGGGAAAATAAGGCAGGCGAGGATCATATTGATCCAGTAAAAAATGCCCATTTTGGCGCTGATCCCGTACCCTAACAGAAACGGAAAGAACAGCAGTACAATAAGATAGTATTCGTTCAGCAGACAGCAGAAGCCTTTCGCACCAACAATCTGCGCCGGGGTAAACGGCAGCGGCAAAAGCTTTACGAGGTCAGAGTCCATGTAATACTCGCTCAGAAACAGCGGCAGGCCATAGAAGAAAATGACCATCATGCCGATGGCACAGACGAACTCGATCAGCAGGGTTTCCAGCCCGAGCGGCTGCAGGAAGGTATAGCCGGAATATCCCAGAAGAAACAGTAAGACCGACACGGGAAGGAGGCAGACACCAAGCAGAAGGTATACAACGATACGTCCTCCGTCCGAAAATGCTTTCTTTTTTCCGCTCTTCTGATTGCTTTTTCCTGGTCCGCTTTTCAGAAGGAAACGGGTGAGAATCCATAAATTACGCATGTTCGGTGATCTCCAAAAAGATATTTTCAAGCGTCTGATCCGGATAGGCCGCTTTTAATTCTTCCAGGGTACCCAGGTATACCTGGCGGCCGTGATGGATGATGGCGATGCGGTCGCAGAGTTTTTCCGCTACTTCCAGCACATGGGTGGAAAACAGCACGGCGTTTCCGGCATCGGCGTGTTCACGCATCATCTGTTTGAGCTCGTGCGCGGAGCGCGGGTCAAGGCCGGTCAGCGGCTCATCGAGAATCCAGACCGGCGGCTTGTGGATCAGTGCGCCCATCACCATGATTTTCTGACGCATGCCATGCGAGTAGCTCATGATACGGCTCGAAAGGTTCTCTTCCATCTCAAAGCGTTTTGCGGTTTCTTCGATAAAACGCTGACGCTCTTCCGTTCCGACACCGTAGATATCTGCCATAAAATTCAGATATTCAATTCCCCTGACGCGAAGAAACGCATCCGGGTCGTCGGGCACAAAACCGAACTGGCGCTTGGCTTCGAGCGGATCCTTCTGGATATCTTTTCCATTGATTTCAATCGTTCCTTCGGACGGCGCTAAGATACCGGTGATCATTTTTAATGTTGTCGTTTTCCCGGCTCCGTTTGGGCCGATAAATCCGGTGATCTTTCCATCTTCGATATCCCAGGAAAGATCATCGACGGCTTTTTTGCTTCCATCGCCGTAAATTTTGCTGACGTGGTTCAGACGAATCATGTTTTATTCCCCCTCTTTTTTTCTTGTAAAACGAAACTGTGATTCTCTTGCTTCGTTTCTAAAAACAGACTGCCCTTTTCTCACTCCGAAAGCTCTTATCCTTCCCTGCGCAGGAAAAGGAGTCAGGCGGATCTTCGCAATCCGCTTCGCTACTTGCTTGATTCAGTTAAATTTCGAAGCACGGGCTGTGATCTTGTGTTTTTTTCAGTATGCATTCTTCTGCCAGAACTGTCAATCAGCGGAACGAAAAATACAGAATTTTGTAAGAACTTGTAAGACTTTTAGAGCGTGTCTGAAAAAAAAGATACCGCAAAGTGAAGCCTGCAGATTGCGGAAATGCTTTTTCAGACACGCTCCAGAATCAAATCCGATTTTACCCTCTACTTTTTCAGAATCACATCGATGACTGTATCGACTCCATCCGGCAATACCGGGTCTTCGCCGAGATCGGCGAATGCCATGGTCGGATAATCGCTGTGTACCCAGCTTGTGGAAACCGGGATTTCCGCGCCGGTTGCGACGTAGCGGATCGCCTGGATTTCTTCTTTTTTCACGCCGGGCAGCGGCAGCGGCCCAACGGTATTTTCATAGACATGAAAATACAGATGGTTTCCGTGGCGCGTCACACGGCCAAAGTCCGGTTTCTCAATACCGGCTTTTCCGCAGCCGTAAATGCTCTCTCCGTTTTTCTTCATCCACTTTCCAATCTCAGCCAGCCGTTCGATCGACTCCTCCGGGATATTTCCCCTGGCGTCCGGGCCGACATTCAAAAGCAGGTTTCCACCCTTCGATACGCATTCGACCAGCTTTTTGATCAGCATCGGTGCCGGTTTGAAGAAGTGGTCGTTGGCACAATAGCCCCAGTGATTGTTCATCGTAACGCAGGATTCCCAGGCGATATCGTTTCCATTTACATCCTGGATGCCATTCGGCGGAATCATCTGCTCCGGGCTCACAAAGTCGCCGTGGTATGGGGTCGGATTTCCGGCCGCCAGAGAACCGTAGCCCTCTCCGCTCACCTCGAGACGGTTGTCGATGATGACATCCGGCTGGAGCTTCCGCACCATATTGATCAGCTCCGTCGCTTTCCATGCTTCGCCGCGCAGCGTATCGTAGGAAAAGTCAAACCACAGCACATCGAGCTTTCCGTAGTTTGTGCAGATCTCGCGTACCTGATTGTGCATGTAGGTCAGGTAGCGGTCGAAATCGCGGTCATCGTTTTTGTATGCCGGGTTGTTCCGCATCGGGTGGTTCCGGTCGCCGTAATGTGGGAAATCGTCGTGGAACCAGTCGAGCAGGGAGAAATACAAACCGACCTTCAGTCCTTCTGCGCGGACGGCATCAACGTACTCTGCAACGAGGTCGCGGCCGCATTTCGTGTTGGTGGATTTGAAATCGGTATACTGGCTGTCGAAAAGGCAGAAACCGTCGTGATGCTTGGCAGTCAGAACCATGTATTTCATGCCGGCCTCTTTCGCCGCTTTTGCCCATTTCCGCGGCTCGAAATCAACGGGGTTGAACTCCTCGAAATATTTCATGTAATCTTCTTTTGGAATCTGCTCGGTACTCCGCACCCATTCTCCGCGCGCCGGGATGGCATAAAGTCCCCAGTGGATAAACATGCCGAAACGGGCGTCGCGGTACCACTCCATCCGCCTGTCATAAGCTTCTCTGTCAAATTTGTACATCGTTTTGCTTCCTCCTGTTTTAGTTTTATATTGGTAATGATTCAGAGTACCATTTCGCATGGCTCTGAATCGTTACGTCAAGCGGATATTCGCAATCTGCTTCGCTACTTGCTTGATTCGGTTAAATCTTAATTTTCACCCATTTTCCCTGTTTGAATCGGATCGTCGCAAAGATAAACCGTGACATCTGATCCGCCAGCACGCCGAACCAGATTCCGACGATGCCAAGCCCCAGCGTGTAACCGCCAAGATACGAAACGATCGTACGAATAAATGTAACGCTGATCATAGATGCAACTGCCGTATAGAGCGTATCTCCCGCACCGCGCAGGCATCCCATGTAAATAACCTGACAGATCTGGAAAATGACGACGAAGATAATGACATGGATGATGCTGACACCGATTTCAATGATATGCTGTTCTTCGAAAAACAGGCTGTACAGCCATCTTCCGCCGAAGAGATAAATCGCAACGAGGCATACTGCGATGCCCGCGCCGATCAGACGGCACGTTCTGCCGTACTCTTTCGCAAGATCCGGCTTTTTTGCGCCGAGGCTCCGGCCGATCAGTGCAACCGCTGCGGACTGGAGGCCATCGCCGAACGCAAACGAAAGCGACATAATATTCATGCCGACCTGGTGTGCCGCCATCGCATCGGTTCCCTGCTTGGCCGCCATGATCGCCGTCATCATAAAGCCGATCCGCATGAAAACCTGCTCGAAAAACACACTGTACCCGACCCTGACCAGGCTGATGAACGCTGCAATCGTCGGTTTAATTTTGTTCTTCAGAATATAGCCAAGATTCAGGAATCCGTCTTGCTTTGTGATGGAAAGGATGCTCATCACACATCCGACAACCGTTCCTGTGACGGTTGCCAGTGCCGCACCCTGAATGCCGAGTGCCGGGAACCCGAAATGGCCGTTGATCAGAAGATAATTCAGGATAATATTAATCGTATTTGATGTTACATTTGTGCGCATCGTGATTTTTGTATTGCCCGCACCGCGCTGTGCCGAGTTGATCCCCATCTGGATACAGTTAAAAATCATACCGCCCATGATGATACGGAAATATGTTACTGCGCCGTTATGCGTCTCCGCCGTTGAGCCGCACAGATGGATGATCGGACTTGCAAACGCCACAAATCCAACACTGAATGCAGCTGCCGCAAGGATAATAAATACAAGCGCAGTTACCAGAGTCTCATTCGCCGCACCCTGTCTTTGTTCCCCTCGCCGCCGCGCAACAAGGGCGGAAATCGACACATTCAGCGCAAAGAAAAACGCCAGGCCAAGCAGCTTCGGCTGTGTCGTCAGACCGACCGCGGCAACTGCGTAGGAGCCAAGCGAACTTACCATCAGCGAATCTACAAGACCCGCAAATGCAATGAAAAACGACTCCACGATCGCCGGCCACGCCATGTTGACGGCGGTCTGGAATGTGTCTTTGTGGTATTTCCCCTTTAACTTGTTTCCTAAGTACCCCATTTCTTTTCCTCTCTTTCGTCCCAATACCAATTTCTATTTTACTTTGTTTTAACAGAAGGGTCAATACGGTACCGGCAGAAAAAAGCCAGCCGCAAAAGCAAAATT
The DNA here is from genome assembly GCF_003460565.1 of Blautia sp. AF32-4BH. Lineage (NCBI taxonomy): Bacteria > Bacillati > Bacillota > Clostridia > Lachnospirales > Lachnospiraceae > Blautia > Blautia sp. AF32-4BH. The sequence continues at coordinate 226,896 of NZ_QTVL01000005.1, forward strand.
CTTTTCGCTTTTTGTGGCTGGCTTTTCTTTTATCTTTCCGTAGCGATTCAGACCCCCATCTTGATTCCGCTTACGCTACATCCCAGTATTGCTTCTTATTTTTTCAGCACAAATTCTGCCTTATTCTCTGTCGTGCTGTCGCTTCCGATGAATACTTCGAAAGCACCGTTTTCACTTTCTACACGCTCATTTTCTGTCAGGAAGCGAAGCTCTTCTTCTGTGATTTTGAAGATGACTTCGGTTTCTTCTCCCGGCTGAAGGGTTACCTTGCAGAAATCTTTCAGCTCTTTCACCGGGCGTACCACGGATGCGGCTACGTCGTGGATGTAAAGCTGTACGGTCTCGGTTCCCTTTGTATCGCCGGTGTTTTTCACGGTTACGGAGGCTTTAATCTCATCTTCCATGCCAAGCTCTGCCTTGTCCAGTTTCACATCTGAAATTGCAAAGCTGGTGTAGCCAAGGCCATATCCGAACGGGAACAGTGGTGCGTTCGGGATGTCGAGGTATTTGGAGCGGAAGCGGTCTTTGTCCTTGCCCGGCACATGCGGTCTTCCGGTAGAATACTCGTTGTAGTGAACCGGCACCTGGCCTACAGAGTATGGGAAGCTCATGGTCAGCTTGCCGCTTGGAGCGTATGCACCAAAAACAACGTCTGCGATTGCATTGGCACCTTCGGTACCCGGCATCCATACTTCAAGAACGGCTTTTGCTTTCGATACGACATCGCGCAGGTCGAGCGGACGGCCGTTGAAGAGGACAACGACAACGTTTTCATTGACTTTTGAAACGCGCTCAAGCAGTCTCTGCTGGATTTCCGGGATGCGGATGTTCGCGTTGCTGGTTGCCTCGCCGGACTGCAGACGATCCTCACCGATCGCAAGAACGACAACATCGGCCTCTTTTGCTGCGTTTACAGCCTCAAGAAGCATTGCTTCTTCCTCTTCTGGCGTGGTGGACTGCTCCATCGCCTCGCCGAAGCCCTCCAGACGGATGTCGGAGCCGAGCATCGGGGAACCTGCATGGAAGCTCATGTTTGTCGTATCTGCCTGCGCTTTTACGGCCTCTTCCAGATTTGTCACATCCTTTGCATCTCCGATAAAGGACCAGGCGCCCATCAGGTTTCTGCTGTGGACATACGGTCCGACCCAGGCAATTTTTTTCTCCTTGCCAAGCGGCAGGATTTTCTCTTCGTTTTTCAGCAGGACAAACGATTTTCTTGCGGCTTCTCTTGCCAGGGCGCGGTGCTCTTTGCAGAGAATGACCTCTTTTTCTTTCGTCTCATCTGCGTCTTTATACGGATTTTCAAACAGTCCCAGTTTGTTTTTCAGTTCCAGGATACGCATGCAGGACTCATCGATCAGATCCTCGGAAATCTTGCCCTCTCTTACAAGGCGGCACAGGTTTTCGCAGTAAATACCGGTCATCATATCAATGTCAACACCTGCCTCGGCAGAGCGGACAGCTGCCTCCTCACGGTCTGCGCAGTAGCCGTGGTAAATAATCTCCTCGATTGCCGCCCAGTCGGAAATCAGAACGCCGTCAAATCCCATCTCGTCACGCAGGATGCCGCGCATCAGTTTCTTGTTTCCGGTTGCCGGAACACCGTTTACCGTGTTGAAGGAAGTCATTACCATCGCTGCGCCTGCATCGATGCCGGCTTTGTAGGACGGCAGATAGAAGTCACGGAAGGTATGCTCGGAAAGCTCTACGGTGTTGTAGTCTCTTCCCGCTGTCGGAGCGCCATAGCCTGCAAAATGTTTCACGCAGGAAGCAATTTTGTACGGCTCCTTCAGATCGTCTCCCTGGAATCCGCGCACCATTCCGGCACAGAACAGACCGTTCAGATACGGATCCTCACCGGTAGACTCCATGACACGGCCCCATCTTGCATCGCGGACCAGGTCGGTCATCGGTGCGAAGGTTACGTGAAGGCCGGAAACGGCTGCCTCTTTTGCAGCAACTGCCGCACACTTTTCGGACAGCTCCGGTTCAAACGTTGCGCCCTGTCCCAGCGGAATCGGGAAAATGGTCTTGAAGCCGTTGATGACATCCAGCATGAACAGCATCGGGATGTGATGCGGGTGCTGCTCCACAAAATCCTTCTGGATTTTCTTTAACATTTCTGCGCCCATGCTGCCCAGGATGGAACCGGAAAGCGCTACATTTTCCGGTGTAAAGCCTTTATCCGCCATCGGTCCCATGGCTGTGATGTCCATATCTTTATTGAAGAAGGCACCCACCACCTGGCTCATCTGGTTCACTTTTTCTTCCAGCGTCATGTCGGCCAGAAGCTCTTTTAATTTCTGCTCGGTCATTTTTTCTCCTCCATACCTCGTTTTTGCTGTATCTGCTTCTTCAGAAACCCCTAAAATGTCAGAAAAATATCGTTTTTCCGTTTTTTCTGAATCTTATACTGAAATTTTACCACATCTGATCTGAAAAAAATATCCCCTGATCCGACCTTTTTCTTTCACTATTCCGACCTGTTTGCTGTTGTTCCGGTGCGTAAGAAAGTGATAAAATCCTCTGTTATTTCCCGGACATGTGAAGGGTGGCTTTCCGCTATTTTTCACTAAAGCTTCTTCGGTATTCCAGCGGTGCGTATCCCGTATTATCCTTAAACATCTTCGTAAAGTATGAGAAATTGCTGTACCCCACATACAGCGACACCGTATTAATCGGCAGCGTGCTCTGTGTCAGAAGCTTTTTTGCCTCCTCCACCCGCTTTTGGATGATATAATTACTGATCGAAATACCCTTTTCTTTTTTAAAAATCCGGGACAGATAATCCGTATTCAAAAAGACAAGCTCCCCAAGCTCCTCCCGGTGAATCTCCTCCCGGTAATGTGCATCGATATAAGCGCATACCTGACTCGTAACCGAATCTGATTTGTTGATGTACTGTCTGTACTGCACTGCTTTCCGAACCAGTACCCCGGCATATTCCATCATCTCTTCTCTGCCATAAAGGGAATTCCGATGCAGGTTTTCCATATCCGCATCTGCAAACAGTGCATACGCCTTGATCTCCCGTTCCGAAAGCCATGCATACACCACCTGCGTCAGATCGGTACGGAGTGCTACCAGAAGCTCCCTGGTAATCATTCCTTCCCGCTCCGTCCGGTCAAGGTATTTCTGCAGCCGCTCCAGCAGCTCCTCCGGTTTTTCCTCCGAAAGCAGAGCTTTCCACACATCCAGCTCCTTATTTTCGTAGCTGGTCTGCGGAGCCTGAAATTCGTTCAGAAACAGCACCTCGTTCCGCACGGAAAGGCTTCCCTCCCGCATTTTCTGAAGATTCCGGCTCTGCTTTTGCATCCCCAGTACAGATTCCCACTGTCCAACACCGCACCACAGCTCCAGATAGATTTTTTCATTCATCCACGCAACAAACTGCCGCAGAATTTCACAGTCCCGCTCACCGTCCTGCGGGAATGCTTTTTCCTTTGACTGTGTAACAATCCAGTAGATGCCCGGTTCCTGGTAAAAAACAGTATCTACCGCAATATCCGTTTCCTCATACAGTTCCGACAGCACATTATCGATCACAAATTCCATGGTCGCGGTATCCCACATCTCCCGCTTATTGCTCTTTATTTCCGGCATCAGACAAATCAGCCGGAAATAGTGTCCCGGTCCGTATGAAAGCTGGCGCTGTGCTGCCGTTTCGCAGAATTTTTCCTCGGAGAAGCCGCTTTTCAGCACATTTTTCCAGATATCCTGCTGCAGAATTTTTCTGTTCTGATTCCACTTGATGCTTTCCTGCCTGAGATCCTGTATTTTCTTTTCTTTCGCAACAGATTCCGCCGCACGCTGCACGGCCGCCTTCAGCTTTTCAAAATCAATGGGCTTCAGCAGATAATCGACACTGTTCAGCTGTATCGCTCTTCTGGCATAGTCAAACTCCGCATAGCTTGTCAGGAAGATGACCTGGACCTTCAGCTCCTCTTTCCTGACCCACTCCACAAAATCGAATCCCGTTCCGCCCGGCATCACGATATCGCTGATTACAATATCAATATCCACCATTCCCATGATGTTCTTCGCCTGCTGTACGGAAAACGCAGTGTACACCTCGCTCACCCCGGTCGCTGTAAGATCGAGATTTCTTTTGATACTTTCAATCACGTACTCTTCATCATCCACGAGCAATAGTTTCATGTTCTTCTCCCCCTGTCTTGTATGGAATATGGATATCTACAATCGCTCCGCCGAGCGGGCTGTTATCGAAATGAATCTCTCCTGTATCACCATAATAATAACGGAATCGTTTCAGGCAGTTTTCAATCCCGATATGCTTTCCATGCTCGGAAATATCTTCCCCTGCTTTCAGCCTTTGCAACGTCTCCTCCGGGAAGCCGTTTCCGGTGTCCGAAATATAAATGTTGACATACTTTTCTTCGCCGCGGTCCTCCGGGTAAACCGTCACGGAAATCAGCGGAACCGTCTCCAGCGTCAGGGCATGTTTTGCCGCATTCTCTACAAACACCTGAATCAGAAACGGGAAGATTACCGCGTCTTTCACTTCTTCATGGACTTCAAAATAATAGGTGAATTTTTCCGGATAGCGCAGCAGCAGAATTTTGAGGTAATTTTCGCAGTGATTCGTCTCCGCCGTCACCGGCACCATCTCGCTTGTATTGCGGAAAATATAGGCGAGATAATCGGACGTAATACGGCTCATCGACTTTGCATGGTCGTACTGTCCGAAGTCAATCATGCTGTAAATAAAGTTCAGACAGTTCATGTAAAAATGCGGACGAATCTGGATTTTCAGGTAATCCATCTCGATTTTCTGTTTTTCCAGCTCCTGCTCATACAGCGTGATCTTCAGACGTCGGATCTGATGAATCATGTTTCGGAATTTATCGTCAATCTGCTCCAGCTCTACCAGATTTCCTTCCGACATCTGATAGGTGAGATCCCCATTGTCATATTTTTGAAGATTTTCCGTAAACATAGCGACCGGCTTCAAGATTTTTGTTTTCAGATGGAACAGCAGCACGGAACCGGCAATCACCATCAGAAATGCAACGCCGAGAAGAGCAAACACACTTCCCGTCATCAGATTCAAAACACCGGTCCAGGAGATTTTAATCCGTATTTCAAACGGCGCCTGCGAAAGTTCCTGCCGGAAGGTGTAATTGTCGGTATTAATTTTCGAATTGTCCGTTACAATTCCTTTTTCCGTCAGTGTTCCGATGCTTTTCCCGTTCTGGTCAACGAGACTGACATAGCCGCTCTTTCCAAGAGACAGTTCAGAGAACGGTTCCAGAATTGTCTTCAGATTGACGTAGCAGCCGAGTCCAATGCCCTGACTCTGCGCTACCTTGAGCATATAAACATCGTCTCCCTGGCACATCACGGTCCATTTTTTCTTAACTGCATACGTCTGCTGCGACAGGCTTTTGATCCTACGCTTCAGCGCTTCCTGCAAATAGGGATCAACGGCGTAAAGCCCGTCGGAGGAAATGCTCAGCTGATATAAGCTGTCATCCTTCTGCGTATAGAGAAAAACATTGTAATCCGTTCCAAAATCCCACGCTGCAGATACATAATTCCTTCGCAGCTGCGTAATGACATATTCCTCATACTGATCCTTCTCCATCAGATCCATATATTTCCAGAACGCAGAATCCGGGTTGGAGCTGTCCATTACAGTCGAGAACAGGTTTCGGCTGATTCGAAAAAAACGGTTATCCAGCTCATCCGTATACAGCTTTGAAATCTCTTCCAGCTGCTCATATACCTGCCGCTGCGTCCGGTTCAGAATAAGCACGCTCCCAGCCAGAAAAAGCAGCAGCATACTCAGCAGGCAGATCAAAAGATAACGCCCCTGCTGCGCCAGTGTTGTTTTTTTCGTCTGTTTTGAAATACGCATGATATTTCCTCCTTTTTTCTGTTCCGGTACGCTCGAAATTTTTCCGTGTTTGATTTTACGAACTGATCTTTTTTTCTGAATATAATACAGCAGAAAAACAGTACACCTCATGTTTCCATGAGTCTGTACTGTTTTTCTGATTTATGTCGGAAACACCGAAATGTTTCTCTTTTTTATTCCTGCATGGAAAATCATCCCTTTACCGCGCCAAGTGTGATACCTTCTGCGAAGTATTTCTGAAGGAACGGATAGATGATAAACAGCGGCAGCATGGCGATAAATGCGATTGCCATACGGATCGAGGTTGTCGGCAGCTTTGCCACCTCCGCGCCGATATTTCCGGTTACTTTTCCACTTGCCAGGTACTGAATATCGGTGATCATCTGATTCAGCAGGTTCTGGATGCTGTAAAGCTTCTGGCCTTCATTTCCTGATAAATAGTATAAACCATTTGTCCAGTCATTCCAATAGCCAAGTGCGGAAAACAGTCCCATTGTTACCAGAATCGGTTTTCCAAGCGGCAGTGTGATGCTGGTGAAAATCTTCATGTGTCCGGCGCCATCGATTTTGGCTGCCTCGAACAGCGCGTCCGGGATACTGGTGTTAAAGTAGCTTCGGATCATCAGCACGTTGTTTGCGCTTAACAGGAAGCCTGGAACAATCAATGCCCAGATCGTGTTTTTGATGTGAAAATACTTTACATACATCAAGTAGGTCGGCACCAGTCCGCCGTTGAACAGCATCGTGAAGAATACGAAAAAGGTAATTGCTCTGCGGTACGGCAGCTTTTTAATCGAAAGCGGATATGCCAACAGAGCGGACATCGCAAGGTTTGCAGCGGTACCGACGATGGTTACAAAAATGGTAATTCCGTATGCTCTCAGGATTTTCTCGCCCTGGCGGATGATATAGGAGTAAGCATAGAAGCTGAATTTCTCCGGGAAGAACGAATATCCGTTGCGGATCAGTGTGTTTTCATCGGTCAGTGAGGAAATAAATACGAGTACAAACGGCAGTATAATGGATAACGTAATCAGAATGAGTACTACATTAATCCAGAACTGGAAACGTTTTGCTTTTTTTGAATTTGTCATACTTCCATCCTCCTAGAATAATGCCTGGTCTTTGTCTACTTTGCGGACAATCCAGTTGCTCAACATTACGACACAGAAGCCTACCAGAGACTGGTATACACCGGCTGCAGATGACATACTGATATTTCCTTGTTCAATCAGGGCACGGTATACGTAGGTATCGATAACGTTTGTGGTCGGGAACAGAACACCGGAGTTCATCGGCACCTGATAGAACAGACCGAAATCGGAATAGAAAATTCTTCCGATGCTGAGGAGCAGCAGGGTGATGATGGTCGGAACGAGGCTCGGCAGTGTGATTTTCGTAATCTCCTGCCATTTGCTTGCACCGTCCAGTCTTGCAGCCTCATAGAAGGAAGGATCGATACCGATCAGGGATGCGATGTAAATCAGGCATCCGTATCCTACGCCCTTCCAGCAGTTCGCGATAATCAGGATCGCCGGCCAGTATTTCGGTTTCTGGTACCACTGAATCGGGTCAATGTGGAACAACGGAAGGATGGAGTTGTTGACAAGACCATTTTCTGCACTCAGAAGCGCATATACGATGTAGCTTAAGATAACCATGGACATCAGGAACGGAAGAAGAATCGCACTCTGATATATCTTTTTGAGCTTTGTGTTTCTTATCTCCGTAATCAGAATCGCAATGGCAATTCCGACTACCATGTTTACAAGAATAAATGCAATGTTATACAACAGCGTATTTCTTGTAATAATCCATGCATCCTTGGAAGCAAACAGGAATTTGAAATTTTTAAGTCCTGCCCACGGGCTTGCCCAGATACCTTTTGCAAAGTTCAGTTTTTTAAACGCAATCACCATACCTGCCATTGGGATATAGTTGTTAATCAGCAGATACAGAAGTGCCGGAAGCATCATCAGATAAAGCGGCCAGTATTCCTTCAGCGCGTTTTTCTTTTTTCCTTTTTTAACCTCTGCTTTTTTCATAAAGCGTCTCTCCTTTTATGAGGGCTGTTTTTTTCAGGTTCTTTCACAGAGAAAGCTCCACATCTTTTCTGGTAAGAGTGGAGCCTTCGGTTACTGTATCACACCGGATTTTTTTCCGCCCCGGTCGTGCTCTTTTTACAAATTATGGTGCCTATTTCTCTGCAAGAAATGCATCCAGCTGCTCCTGCTTTGCAGCAATGACATCGTCGATTCCCGCATCGTCCAGCGCCTCAAGGAACTGTGGAAGCAGTTCTTCCGGATCTCCGGAGCCGCTGCTAAGTGCGCCGTTGTACTGGCTGATTACGTTGTTCAGGGCTGATACCTGATCCGCATATTCGCTGTTATCAAAGACAAATCCCAGTGCTTTCGACTCGATACCGGAAGCGTTGAACTCCTGCATTTTGTCCCAGAGCTGCGGGTCAGATCCATCCCATTTGTATGCGATGAACTGGTTCGGAAGCTCCCATCCACAGTTAAAGCTGTAGCCTGCATTGTCTGCTGTTACACCGTCCGGGTAGTTGATGATTCCGTTTTCTTCATCTTCTACTACGTAGTCGGTTCCCTCTTCGCCCCAGTTCAGAAGGTTCATGACCTCCGGGCTGCCATAGATATAATCGAGAACCTGCATTGCTTTTTCCGGATTTTCGGAGTTCTGTGCTACAGAGAAGATAATTCCGCCGTAAGAGGATGAGTTGATGATCGGCTGATCATAGAACGGTACGATTTCAAACTCATATCCTGTGGAGCTCTGGAACTCAACCGGGGTACCTGGATGATAAGCAAAGAACAAGGAGAAGAGATTTCCTGCTTTGCATACGGTTCTCCAGTTTTCTGTGTTTGTTCCGGCATCCTTGCTGATGTAGCCTTTCTGATACCAGTCATGCAGCATAGTTGCAGTCTCCTTGTACCAGTCGCTTGCAAAGTAGTTTTCTACGGTTGTGCTGTTGGTCTGATCCATCAGAGCGCCCGTGTTGGCATCGCCAAGTCCATCAGCGCGGGACAGACGGCTCAGAGGCGTATCACTGTTGTTGCTGGAGAACAGCATTGTCATATCAGGCTCGCCGGCCTGTACGGTCTCAAATACTTTCTCCATATCCTTCGGCTCTTTGATTTCATCGGTATTGATATTATACTTTTCTACCAGGTCTTTTCTCATGAAGATGGCTGGAATGCTGCCTCGTTCGATCTGGTTCGGAACGCCATAGACAAACCCATCAATCTGATTTGTTTTTGCAATATCCTCGCCATAGATATCTTTCAGGTTTGTGCCGTATTTGTCAATCAGTTCAGACATATCCATGATCTGGCCGGAATGCATATACTGTACAGCTGTTGTTGCATTTGTGTACAGAAGATCGATTTTCTCATCGCCGGAAAGCATCAGCTGTAACTGCTGAGATGCGCTTGCCCACGGAAGAACAACGATATCGAGCTTTGCATTCAGCTCCGGCTCCAGAATCTCGTTGATTTTTTCTTCGATTCTCTCTTCATCCTGCTGCTGGCTGCCCTGCAGTACCATAGTTACAGTGTACGGCTCGCCTTTTTCCTCTGTCTTTGCTGTGCTTCCGGAAGCTGCGGAGGAACCGGAATCAGAACTGGATCCTGTGCTTCCGCATGCTGCCATGGAAAATGCCATGGTTGCTGCAAGAATGCCTGCTAACACTTTTTTCTTCATACTTTTTCTCCTTTTCACGTATCGTGTTGTGTGACCTTTGATGGTTGTATTATAGCAGGATTTTGACTTACAACTCTATAACTGATTTGACTTTGAAGTATCACTCTTCCGACCTTTGTGTCTTTTTTGTGTCTTTTTTCTGTCAAAAATCTTCCACCATCTTTGCCCCTTCTGCCCCATCGAGTTCGGTCACGGTTCCATTCATGACACGGTAAACTCTCTGGCAGAGGCTGAGGACACTCGGACGGTGCGTCGTAACGATACAGGTTTTGTTGGGACGCTGACGGATGATGTTTCGGAGGACGTTTCGTTCCGTCGTGACATCCAGTGCCGAGGTGGCTTCATCTAGAAGCAGCACCGGAGCATCACGGAGAACGGCGCGGGCGATAGCAAGCCGCTGGGACTGACCTTCGGAGAAACCGCGGCCACGTTCCCCGACGCGGCTGTTGATGGTGTCCGGCAGATGCTGAACAAAATCCCAGGCGCAGGAGATTTTGAGCGCTTCAATGATCTCCTCGTCGGTCGCATCCTCTTTTACCATGCGCATATTTTCGGCGATTGTGCCGGAAAGGATCGTATTTCCCTGTGGAACATAGGCGAAGAGATGACGCGTTTCGGCGTTCATGGGAACCGTTTTTCCGTTTGAGGCAATGATCACGGTTTCCCCCTCCTGCGGGCGGATAAGGCCGAGAATCAGGCGAATCATCGTTGTTTTTCCCTCGCCGGACGGGCCAACCAACGCTACAATCTCGCCGGGGGCGGCCTGAAACTCCGATCTGGTGATTACTTTGTTTCCTTCTATATAGGAAAATTCTACCCCGTGCATCTGTACCCGGAAACCATCCTTTGCCAGCGGATCAAGCGCGGCACTCTCCGGGATATGGACTTCTTTTGGCAGCTCTACGAGCTCACGGATCCGGTGCGCCGAGACGGAGCTGTTGAGGAAGGACGGAATAATCGAAATCACGTTTCCAAATGCGCCGGAAAGGTTACTCCGCTGCTGCAGGAACAGTGTCATGGTTCCATAGGTAATGTCGTGCGTCCACAGACGGAACAGGCAGTATCCGAACGCCGTAAACTCCACCGCACTCCCGAGAATAGACATTACGATATTGGTTTTAATCGTAAACAGATTATATTTCAGGCTGATGTCTTTGAAAAGTCCCTGCCACCAGCGCATCTTTTTGCTGTAATACGGCGCAATGCCAAACGATTTGATGGTATCAAAATTGTAGAATGCTTCTACCTCAAAGCTCATCAGGTTGCTGCTCATCTCGCGCACTTTTTTGCTGTATTCCCGCTGACGGCGGATCATAAAACGGGACATCAGAAGCAGAAACGGTGCGCTTAAAAAGGCAATCAGCGCCATGACCCAGTCATAATGCAGGATCACGAAGAAGGTGGCAATAAACCGATACACGGCAATGATAATCGTCGGGAGCCAGCTGATTGCGTTGCCGCTGACCGTTCCAATGTCGCCGTTAAACCGGTTGAGTACGTCACCGTTTGCGTATTTGCTGATTTCCAGCCAGTCCGCATCGACGATTTTGTCGAAAATATCCGCCTGGATGTCGTTGTTGATCGCGATGCCAAGCTTCGTTGAAATACGGTTGATGACACTCTCAAATCCAAGACTGAACACGGTGCTTCCGATCATGATGCAAAGCAGCAGCGGGAGCTTCTGTATCTGGTATCCGGTAATGATATCGATCAGGTATTTTCCTGCCACGCTGCCGACAAGCCCAAGCGAAGTGCTTAAGATACCGAGAATCGTATAAAAAACAATCGCACCCTTATAGCGCGCGCTGTAGCCAAAAATCCATTTCCAGTCATCGATGATTTCCGAGAACGTTCCGTTTTTCCATCGCTCCGACAGGATACGGAGAGACTCAAAGGAAGCGTCTTTACTTTTCTCTTTGGATTCTTCCTGCATGCGCGTCTCCTCTCTTTTTCCCGTCTGCGGTACGGATCATATCGTATTTTTTCAGCAGCTCGACACGTCCCGCCCCCACTTCAATGCTCAATTTCTGTCCTTTTTCTCCCTGCCCCAGCCATTTCAGGATTCGCTCCACGTATGCAGCCGGGAGCAAAAACGGATACCTCGCCGCATAGGGATACTTGTTTTTCATATAGGAAGCTTCCGGAACCAGCGATTTCCAGATTCCCCCGGCTGTGTGCTTTTCCATTCCGGTTTCTGCCGCATACAGGGTAATGTTTGCACTGTGGATCCGTCCCGCGCTCGATTTTCCGAACGAACCGGCATCGAGAATATCGATCAGAAGCGCTTCGGAATCCGAGTGAAGCTTCTTTGCGGCACGGACTGCCCCACTTGCTTCATAGGAAAAGCCCAGATACCGCTCGCCGATATCCAGCAGATTGATACAGAAGCACGTCATATGATACTCTTCGCACAGCTGCCAGAACATTTCCCAGTCTATTTTTCTTCCATATATACGAATCATCTGTACCATATCACAGATCTGACGGATCCCGACGCCGCCGTGAAGAAAGTGCTTGAAGCTGTGACAGAGAAGATAGAAAAGATGATGCGTTTCTTCTAAGGTAAAGATACTCTGACCCTGCACTTCCACCCTGGATGGATGCGCAAAAACATCGGAAAATGCACGGTTCAGATAACCATAGGCAGAGGATTCTGTGCTGAACAGCCTGGTATGTATTTCATAGAAGACCCCTGTTTTCGGATGAATGTAGCCCATCTCTTCCGGGGCATCACCGTCTTTGGCATCATTTGGCATTGCGGTTTCTTTGTCCCGCACAAAGCCCTTCCGCATAAAATAGGCATCCACTGCCGAGAAATCCTTTTCCGGAATCAGCAGATCCTCATCCCCGGACGGGCGCAGATCCGGCTTCGGATAGAGATTTCTGCACACAATTCCTTTCATCACCAGCGGCTGCACGCCCAGATGCGCCAGCTCCTTTTCATCGGAAAGAAACAGCGCTGTACGCGAAACCTGCTGCAAAACACTCTGCATTGCCTGCGTTTTTACCTGTCTGCGAAGCTCGTCCGGAAGTTCTGCAAATTCCGGTGTTTTGCCCACAACATCGTAGACCGCTGACAGCAGCGAATGCTGTGCCGCGAGGACAAACAGATGATTCCATTGTTTTTCTGTCAGCGCCTGAATTTCCGCCGGCGATGCTTTTTCTTCTGTCAAAAACGCACAAATCACCGCAAGGAATGCGGTTTCTGTTTCTGTAATCATCTTCTTTTCCTTTCATTTTCTCTGCACGCATCATTTTTCTTTTTATCCACACCGAATAACCGGGCATATCCATGCATCAGAATCGGGCGAAGCGGGATGATGCGAATCCAGACCTGTGCAAAAAACTCCCACCAGAACGTTCCCGGTACAAGTATTTTTCCTTTTCGCTCCACTTTTGTCACCCGTGCAAAGATCTGCTTCCGTTGCACATGATGCTCGATTTCCGTCTGTGCATCCCCGATTATGTCATAACCGTCTGCATGAACGCGGCAGATCCGATGCACGACAAACTGTCCGCCCGGCCGCTCGTAAAATACGATATCACCTTTCCAAAGTTCCCGCTCCGGCGCTCGGAAGAAAATACTGTCGCGTCCATGAATCAGAAACGGCGCCATGCTGCTCCCGGAAATCACCATACGCACTTCTCTGCCCTGCTCTACAAGTTCTTTCAGCATTCCGACATAGGCACGTGTATCCATCATTTTCATGCATGTTTCTCCCTTTTCTGAATCATGTTTTTGTGCAGTGCAGCTGCATATGTTTCACTTTCGAACGAACCGGTCCCGATCTCCTGCTCCAGCGTTTTCACCGCATCTTCTGAAATGTCGCACGCCAGATGATACACCGGAACTTTTCCAGCAAGCTGTTCGAGAAGGTCGAGACTGTGTACCAGTCCCTCCCTGTCCCAGCGGTTCATGGTGATCTGTCCGTACAGGTTTGTAAATGCCTCTGCCGGGCGAAGCCGCCACGCCTGGTTCAGCTTCGCCTGGCTCAGCATCACGATGCATCCGACTGGCAGTTTTTTGTTTTCGCAGACCTCCGACGTTCCGCAGACCGGCCAGCCGTTTGCTGTCCACATTTTGCCATCGTATTCAAGCAATGCCTTATCACCGTTTACGGTGCGGCTTCCCCGGTACTGCTCCCAAAGGCCCGCCTGCGTAGTTTTGCCCGTTCCAGATGGTGCTGAAAAGAGCATGGCCTTCCCCTGATACTCCAGGTATGCACAGTGCAGAATCAGGCATGGCCGCTCCGACAGGCGGCGTTCCAGTGCAAGAAGAGACAGAAATACAACCTCATATTTTGCAACTCCATCCAGATACCATCTTCCGACAAACACCTGTGCATGATTTTGTGCTGTCTCCCGATACAGTGCATAGGGACGCTCTTCTCCTTTCACACCGATCAGGCGGCTTTCCAGTCCTTCTCCGTTACGAAACACCTGCAGATCGACCCGGTTTACAAGCAATTCGCCTTCCGCCTCCGGAAGTGTATCAACAATGGTAATGGTATAGGTGTAGTCTGCCGACTCCTTTTCCACCGCAAACTTTTCCATATCCGCCGGAAGAACCAGCTCCTCCGGAAAGCGCAGCCGGAAGGAAAAACTCCCTGTCTGAAATGTTTTTTCCATAAAAACTCCTCTTTTTTCTCTGTGATCTTCCATTTTCCACACATCGTGTCACGATCCCTTTTTCCGCATTTATGATAGCAAAAAAAAGATGCTCAGTCAATTGTTTACTCCTGTTATGTAATGTAACTTGTAATTTTTTTACTTCCTTTTCTTTCCTGCTTTTCCTTGACTTTTCCACCTTTTTCTCTTATAATTACTTGTAATGATAACTGTAATTGCATTTCTGCGCGCTTTCTCCTATTTTACCGGTTTGACGGCAGAAATGGTGTTCGCCCGAAAAGGCACGGCACTTTGCAAGAGGAGGTTTTGATGGAACCAATGGCTTCTCCGACCTGGTCGGATCTGTTACAGAAAATAAAAGAAACGAAATATCGTGTCAGCGCCGATTATCTACTGCGTGAAATCGCAGGAGAATACGCGATCATTCCCGTCGGGGCTGCGTGTCAGATTTCGAATGCTGTAATGGTTCCAAACGATACCGCCGTATTCCTCTGGAATGCATTTTTGCAGCCGCATACCATTTCGGAGGTCGTTGCACAGGCGGCAGAAGAGTATGAGGCTCCGGAGGAAAAAATTCAAGATTCCGTGTTAAACTTTGTGCATGATACTTTAAAATATCAATTATTAGAGGAGGTTGTTTCATTATGAGAAGAGAGTGGATGGAACCTGTAATCGAGGTTCAGGAATTTGTTGCAAATGAGTATGTGGCGGCTTGTGGAGATAGTGGAAAGGTTTATAAGTTTGAATGTAATGCCGGAGATAAAAATTTATATCTTATCTATCCTTATAACGTTTATGTTGATTCAAATCACAATGACATCTGGGATGAAGGCGATGAAAAGCTGGGTAGCTATCATGCCTGTGGTGCTGCTCACGAAGCACCTGTACGTGACGACTTTTTAACTGGTTTCATGAAAGATACGCGGCCCTGGAGGGATCAGAGTCCTGTTCCTGTAGTCATCTGGAGAGGTAAAGACGGCAATAATATCCACTGTACCACCAACTTAGACATCAATTCCTGGGCGACCGCAAAATCCTGATTGTTCCCACAACATCATATTTTTTCAAACGACTGTAAAAGGATCGAACCAACCGTTTCGATCCTTTTCTTTCTGTTTCCAGGTAAAGCGTATATTCGCAATCCGCTTCGCTACTTGTTCATAGCCGAATAGCTGCTTCGCTGCTTATCAGGAGTGGCTTATACCACTCCTGATACAAGCAAATCCCACCCCACTGCTTATTGCTTCACGCAATAGAAGCAGGGGACTTGTCTGATTCGGTTCATCTCTGGTCCTCCGGAGCGTGTCGGAAATGCTTTTTCAGACACGCTCTGGACCGGTTTTGTTTTTCGGAGGAATTTTTATGAACTATATGGACGACGCTTCGACCTTTGAGCGTTCCCTTCTCCAGAAAGCCCGCCAGAAGCACATTCCCGTTACTGGCGCGCTTGAGCTTCTGCCGCTTTGCAATATGAACTGCGACATGTGCTATGTCCGGCTGTCCCGTTCGGAAATGGAACGGCAGGGACGGCTTCGCACGGTGGAGGAATGGGTTCGCCTTGCAGAGCAGATGCAGAAGGCCGGTACTGTTTTTCTTCTTCTGACCGGCGGGGAGCCGCTGCTCTTTCCGGATTTTAAAACGCTGTATCGCAGGCTTCGAAACCTGGGCATGATTCTTACCATCAATACAAACGGAACTCTGCTGGACGAAGCCTGGGCTGATTTTTTTGCCACATACCCGCCGCGCCGCATCAACATCACACTCTACGGTGCCGATGCCGCTTCCTACGACCGTCTGTGCCATTTTCCACAGGGCTTCGATCAGACTCTTCGCGCAGTCCGGCTGCTCCGCGCACGAAACGTGGATGTGAAAATCAGCTGCTCTGTGACCAAAAAGAATCCGCAGGATTTTTCCAGGATTTTTGCCCTCGGACAAGAGCTCGGTGTCCCTGTCCACGCCGATCACTATATGATGCCCGCCGTCCGGGAACGCTCCCTCCCCTTCGATGCGCAGGTACGCCTGCACCCAGGGGACGCTGCCGCACTGGCCTTTCAGGCACTGAAGCTGCAGCTGGATGCCGATATTTTCCGGCAATATGTCCGGGAATCCGTCCGTCGTGTCAACGACCCGGCTTTCCCGCGGGGGGACGGTCACATTTCCTGTCTTGCCGGGAACTGCTCCTTCTTTATCAACTGGCAGGGCCGGCTTTTCCCCTGTGTCATGCTTTCAGAGCTGTCGGCGCCGGTCTTTGATCTCGGCTTTTTGGCAGCCTGGGAAACGGTTTCCGCAAAAGCCCGGAATCTTTCGCTTAGCACAAAATGCCGGCAATGCCGTTTCCGGCCAATCTGCCGTACCTGTGCAGCTGCTTCCTTTTTAGAGACCGGTTCGTATCAGGGCGCGCCCGATTATCTCTGCCGCTATGCCGAACATTATTATGATCTGCTGCTCGCCGAGCTCGCTTCCTTTTCTTCCGATCCGTCATAAGTTGTATCTGAGCAAAAAAACAAAAACTCCCGCCGGAATCCATTTGGTGGTTTTCCGGCGGGAGCCTCTTTGCGGTTTCGTATCCTTTTTCTTATTCCCGGTACTCTTCCTCAATATTTTTTACAGCGCGAAGCTTGTTTGCATAGGCAAGGATCTCTTCCTTCGGATAATTCTGTTTCCGACACCAGGTTAAAATTTCTTCTTTTACCTCTTCCGGCATTTTGTTGTTCAGACGGAGACAGTCGCAGAAGGTTCTTTTCGGCGCATAATAGCGGTAGGATCCGAACTCTGTTTCTTTCTCACAGATCTCGCCCGGAAGACCGGCATTCTGAAAATAAAAACGTCTGATTTCAAAATTTTCCAGCTCCATCTTCTTCCGGTCTGTGCGGGATGTGGCAACCGCAATGGTTTCCGGCTCCTTCTCCAGCATTCCGGCAAGCCATGCAGCGCTGTCCATGCAGATCACCGCGCGCGGGTTTACCTTTGCAATTTCTATATATTGATAGTCTTTTGGCTTTTCATAGCCACACTCTTTGCACCAATACCATCCGCGTGCAAAACGTTCAAGACTTCCTTCCTCTTCCATTTCTGCAAGCTGCAGTACGGTCACCTGATGATCGCGGAGGTCTGAAAAGCTCATATAGCCATGATGTTGTTTAAATAAAGTCGTAATCTTCTGGTATGTTTTAAAAAGCATATCTTTTTTCCCCTTTCAGGATGTGTAACATCGTTTTTCATCTATAGGCGTTTGCACATATAATATTCCAATTTTCATCGAATGGCAAGCCTTAATTTCCTAAAGATTGTTTTTTCTCTGTATTTTTGTCATTCCTGCAAAAGAAGAGAGAAGAGACCGGATTTTTCACTATGAAAACCCGTTCTCTTCTCTCTTTTTTAGGTACTGTTTCTTTCTCTGTACGGTCTCTGTAACCATTCAGAGTCTCTCTTCATACCATGCCGCATCCGGCCGGCTTTTTATTCCTTTGCCGTTTCCAGAATCTCTTTCAGGTACTGAAGAAACAGCTGACATTCTTCCATCGTTCCCACGCTCACACGGCTCATCTCAAAAGCGCCGATACGGATGCCCTTTTCCATCAGCTGTTCCTGAATCCAGGCAGGATCTTTTCCGGTATCGAAGTAGATGAAATTCGACTGGGACGGATAAACCCTGCAGCCAAGCGCTGCCATCTCTTTTTCCAGATATTCTCTTCCCTCCACGATTTTGGCTTTCTGCTCCTGATAATATTCCTGGTCTGCCAGGCCTGCCACTGCCGCTTTCTGGGCACAGACATTCAGGTTCCAGGAAGCGGAACATTTCCGCATGATTCCAATCAGCTCTTCGGATCCCAGCGCATAGCCGACACGAAGGCCTGCCATCGCATAATATTTGGAAAAGGTGCGGAGAACCAGAATCGGTTTTTCCGGATGCGCTTTCATATAATCAACCATACTGCAGCAGTCCGGCTCGGTAGCAAACTCCATGTATGCCTCATCCATCACCAGCAGCACGTCCTCCGGAAGGGTATCTGCGAATGCCTCCAGCTCCCCGATCGGCACATACGTTCCGGTCGGGTTATTCGGATTGCAGATCACCACAATTTTTGTTTTTTCACCGATTTTTTCTTTCATGGCAGGCAGATTAAATTTCTGCTCCTCGGTTACCGGTACGGAAACCGGCACACCGCCATTTAAATACGCCATGTCGGCAAATGCCCCGTAGGTCGGAGCGGAAAACAGTACCTCATCTCCCTCGTCCAGAAAGGTCAGTCCGATCATATCAATCATCGCACTCGATCCGGCTCCGGTCAGTACATTTTCTGCTTTTAATCCGTACTGTTCTGCCACCTTCTGTTTCAGCAGTACTGCCGCAAAGTCAGGATAAAAATGGCTTCCCGCCATGGAGTCCTCCAGTGCCGCCACTGCCTTCGGTGACATTCCGTAATTGTTTTCGTTTAATCCCATATGGATCAGTTTTGAGGTGTCCTTCGCAAATGCTTTCTGACGTTTGCTCGGCGGCATACTCTGTAATGCGTGGCTGATGATTTTATTTACTTCCATATTCATTTCCTCCTGTTTCCACGGCTTCTATTGTTTTTTTTCCGGAAAATTACCGTTTTACGGCTCCCCTCGAAACAGCTGCTAAGCCATCTGCGGAGCCTTCCCGTTTTCCGATTTTTTGCTTAAGACTCAGAAGAGCTGTCTCCTAATACCAGATATTTGGTACGGATCATGTTTCTGGACGGGTCAATCTCAAAGTTTGTGATGTCGGTGCTTACCAGATAAATATTGGAAGAATTCAGTACCGGTACGCCGAAACAGTAGTCGTTTACCAGTACGCTCTCAGCCTGGTGCAGCAGCTCAAATCTGGCGGCCGGATCGCTTTCCTCATTCGACTGTGCCATCAGTTCATCATACTCCGGGCAGTTGGTCTTGTTATCGTTGTAGCTGTCGTTGGAGCGGTACATGGAAAGGAAGGTGAACGGATCGGTAAAGTCTGCGGTCCATCTCATGCGGGCAAGCTGGAAATCGCCGGATCTTCTCTCTGCTACCTGTACCTGCTGCTCTTCTGCCTGAAGCTCCACCTCGATGCCAAGGTTTGTTTTCCACTGTGCCTGCAGGGCCTGTGCCATATCGCTGTCAAGCTGGAGGCTCGGATATTTGTAGGTGATGGCCGGGAAGCCTTCTCCATCCGGGTAACCGGCCTCTGCCAGAAGCTCTTTTGCCTTGTCCGGATCAAAGCCGATCGGATCTTCCTCTGCTTCCTCTGCCCAGTCCTTGCCGCTTGCGGAGGATTTCAGATGTTTTGCTACGAAGAAATCACTTGCCTCATAAGAGGAACCGCACGCGGAAGCTACCTCATCGCGGTTGACTGCCATAGAGAACGCCTGGCGGACGCGGACATCGTCAAATGGTGCTTCATTTACATTGAACAGTACATAATAACTAGTCTGAGATGGAGAAGCAATCAGCTCATCGCTGTCTTTATACTCGTCCATAACGGTATAATCTGCTGAGATAAAGTTCAGCTCACCGGATTTATACGCATTGATGATGGACTGTGTATCGTCCATAACCATTTTTTTGATCGTATCGGTTTTGATCCGGTCTGCCTGAACGTAATTTTCATTTTTCTTATAAACGCTGTACTGATTCGGTACATACTCTGCGAGGTAGTACGGTCCGCAGCTTACCAGCGCATCCATGTCATTTCCCATTGCCCAGTCGCCGTTGGTCTCAGTCTGAAGCTCACGATGCGTCGGCATATAAACCGGAAGTACAAAGAGCTGTTCGAAGTAAGCGCACGGCTCCTTTAAGTTGAACACGATGGTCTTGTCATCGCTGGTGTCTACGCCAAGACCGCTCTCATCGCCGGTTCCGTTGTACATTTCCTCAGCTCCCGCAATCGGGTAAAGCATTGAGGAATAACCACTCTTGCAGTTCGGATCCAGTGCGCGGACAATGGTATTTTTGAAATCGGCACTTGTCACATCGTCTCCGTTGCTCCATTTTGCATCGCTGCGGAGGTGTACGGTGTACTGTGTCATATCCTCATTGACATCAACGCTTTCTGCCAGAATGTAATCCCAGGAACCGTCCTCTTTCATTTCCATGATCGGCGCCATACACACATCATCGTAGGACCACCACCATAAACCGCTCTCTCCTGCACTGTCCAGGCTTCCGGCCTCGGTATACATCGTTGTCACAATCATATCGGAAGTACTGCCGCTTTTGCCTCCTCCGGAAGAGCTGCTGCTTCCTCCGCTGCTTCCGCATCCGGCAAGGGATCCTGCCAGAAGAACAGCCGCTGCCAGTGTCGCTGTTGCTTTCCATAATTTTCTCATAATGTTCTCCTCCTTTTGCTGCTGATGCTTGTTTGAAACACAGCTCCGGTCCCCGGAACCTCTGTTCCCAAACCTGCCGCACCGGAATGGTTCTATTTTGCTCCGGCCAGCAGCGGTTCGATTGCCAGACCCTCCCTCTGTCTCAAATACCGCGGGGAATATAAGAAGCAAGCCACTTTCCTGCCCTCAATATCATACGTTGCCGGGCGGGCCTGGCTGCATTCTTCCATAGCGTAGGGGCACCTCGTGTGGAACGGGCATCCTTTCGGCGGATGGATCGGACTTGGGATTTCGCCTTCCAGCAGGATTCGTTTTCTGCTTCTTGCGGTCTTCGGGTCCGGGATCGGCTCTGCGGAAAGCAGTGCCTTCGAATATGGGTGAAGCGGACGGCGGTAAACATCATTGGATTCTCCGATCTCTACCATGTGTCCCAGATACATGACACCGATCCGGTGGCTGATATGCTTTACCATGCCAAGATCGTGTGCGATAAAGAGATAGCTGATGCCCTCTTTTTTCTGAATATCCTCCAAAAGGTTGATGACCTGTGCCTGGATGGAAACGTCGAGCGCCGAAATCGGTTCGTCACAGACGATAAAGTCTGGTTCAAGTGCCAGCGTTCTCGCAATTCCGATTCGCTGTCTCTGGCCGCCGGAAAATTCATGCGGATATCTCCGGATGTGGTCCGGTTTTAATCCAACCGTTTCCAGCAGCTCCTGCACGCGTTCTTTTCGCTTTTTTTCATCGTACATGTGATGAATCACCATCGGCTCCTCAATAATCTCACCGACGGTAAAACGGGGATTTAAGGATGCATACGGATCCTGGAAGATCATCTGCAGCTTCTGCCGGTAGGGAAGCATCTTTTTCCGGGAAAGCCTGGAGATATCTTCTCCCTCAAAAACGATTTCGCCCTTTGTCGGCTCATAGATCCGTAAAATCGTGCGGCCCAGTGTACTTTTTCCACAGCCGGATTCTCCGACCAGTCCGAAGGTTTCCCCTTTTTTTACCTCGAAGGAAATACCATCTACGGCGATGACCTTCTGTGCTCCCTTCATTCCTCTGTTCACATCAAAGTATTTACACAGGTTTTTTACTTCCAGTACATTTTCACTCATTGGCAGCTTACCTCCTCCCTGGAAACTGTGATTTTTGTTTCATCCATACATTCCAGCCAGCATCTGCAGCAGTGCGTCTCGCTGTAGGTTGTCACCGGAGAGGCCTGTACCTCACAGATCTTCATAGTGTAAGGACAGCGGCTCATAAATGCGCAGCCCTTCGGAAGCTTTAAGAGGTCCGGCGGTGTTCCCGGAATCGGAACGAGCGGTTCGTCGTTATCCTTTGCCGAATTGTTGATACTGTTCAGAAGACCTTTCGTGTACGGATGATGCGGTTCGTAGAAAATCTCATCGACGGTTCCCTCTTCTACGATCTGTCCTGCGTACATAATGGCAATCCGGTCACACATAGAAGCGACAACGCCGAGGTCGTGGGTAATCATAATAACGGAGGTTCCTTTTTCCTTCGTCAGCTTTTTCAAAAGCTCCAGAATCTGTGCCTGTACGGTCACATCCAGTGCGGTTGTCGGCTCATCTGCGATAATCAGCTTCGGATCACACGCCAGCGCCGTCGCAATAATGATTCTCTGCCGCATGCCGCCGGAAAATTCAAATGGATACTGATCGAGCCGTTTTTCCGGACTTGGAATTCCGACCTGCCGCATCAGCTCAATGGCTTTCGCTTCCGCTTCTTTTTTAGAGCAATTCTGATGCTTTCGAATTCCCTCTGTCATCTGAATTCCGATTTTCAGGATCGGATTCAGAAATGTCATCGGATCCTGGAAAATCATGCCGATGCGGTTTCCGCGGATCTGCTGCATTTTCTTTTCATAAGCCCGTTTTTCTTTCCGGTCCTTCGTGTGCGGCGGAGAAATGTTTTCTCCGTCGAAAAGGATCTCTCCTTCTTCCACTCTGCCGTTCGATGCCAGAAGCCCCATCAGGGTCAGCATGCCGACACTTTTTCCGGAACCGGACTCGCCGACAATACCAAGTACCTCGCCCTCTTCCAGATGGTAGGAAACATCGCGGACTGCGCTGACGGTTCCCTGCTGCGTTTCAAATTTTGTTGTGAGATGGCTGATTTCGAGTAAACTCATACGCTTCACCCCCTGGTTTTCTTTGGATTAAAGGCATCGCCGATTCCCTCACCGAGGAAGTTCAGGGAGAAAATGGTGATACAAATGCAGATGGTCGGCAAAAGCAGCTGTCCCGGGTGCATGGTGAGCACCTGTCGGGCATCCTGCGCCATGGAACCCCAGCTTGCCATCGGAGCGGAAATGCCGATTCCGATGAAGCTTAAGAAGGCTTCGGTAAAAATGGCATTCGGAACAAGGAAGGTAATCTGTACAATGATCGGTCCGATGGCATTGATCAAAAGGTGACGGAAGAGAATTCTCGCATCACTTGCTCCGATGACGAGTGCTGCCATGGAAAACTCCTGCTCCTTTAAGGCAATCAGCTGGCCTCTTACCTGACGAGCCATGCCGATCCAGCCCGGAATGCAGATACCGCAATAGAGAGAAGTCCGATGCTTAGCGTGTACGGAAATCCTCTTGCGATCAGTGTATTAACAGAAACGTTCTTTTTATAGGAAATGCCGAGATCTCCGTGCATCAGATTTTCCATGTAAAGAATATACTGTTTCCACATGGGTTCATCCAGTCCGTAGGTCGATTCGAGCTGTTCAATCGCGCTCCGGGAAAGATTATCCGCCTCGAACGGGCTGCCCGGCATAATCCGAATCAGGAAAAAGGTAATGGTGATCAGTGCCCAGATTGTCACCACTCCGATGAATAAACGTTTTATGATGTATCTTACCATGCAGCATTCCTCCCGTTCCGGCTTTTTTAGCTCAGAAGAGGCAGCCGAACGATCTGCTCTGGCTGCCTCTTTGCACCTTTTTACTGTCTTTTGTTTTTATAATGCTTCCTCGCCGCGCTGGCCGGTACGAACCCGGATGACGTCTGCCACTTTCTCGACAAAAATCTTTCCGTCTCCGATATTTCCGGTACACAGCTTCTTTTCCAGAAAGCCTTTTAATACTTCAATTGTCTTATCGTCACCGACGGTCTCGAATTTGCATTTCATCAGTACATTCGGTCCGCTCATGGTTCCACGGTACATCACCCGGTAACCCTTCTGGTTTCCATATCCGGTGATATCCGTTTCCATCACGCCGTACACGGCACACGATTCCATGATGTCGATGACATCCTCCCGGTTCGCGGGTTTGACAATAACTGTCAGCTTTTTCATATCCGCACCACCTTTTTTATTGATCCTTTTTTATTTATCATTATGGAAGTGGAAGTTTGCATAAGCGCTGCATCCGTGCTCGTGCATATCCAATCCGTCGATCTCTTCCTTCTCGGTTACGCGAAGTCCGATGGTCTTTTTCAGGACGAAGAACAGAATGAACGCCAGGATCAGGGTATATGCTGCAACTGCTACAAAACCGATCATCTGGGTGATAAAGCTGCATCCCTCGCCGAAAATACCGGTGAATAAGGTTCCGAGTGCTCCACAGACACCGTGTACACTGATTGCACCAACCGGGTCATCGATTTTTACGACTTTATCAAAGAATTCAACTGCGAATACAACGACAACACCTGCAACTGCTCCAATGAACAGTGCCTCGTAATCATTGACTACATCACAGCTTGCTGTAATAGCTACCAGTCCGGCCAGTGCGCCGTTCATTGTCATACTGATATCCGGTTTTCCATAACGTACCCAGGTAACAATCAGGGTAACAAGTGTTGCTGCTGCTGCCGCAAGGTTTGTAGTCATGGCAATGTCGCCAAGATTATAGGTTGCTGCTGTGGTAGATCCACAGTTAAATCCGAACCAGCAGAACCAGAGGATAAAGACACCAAGTGCTCCAAGCGGAAGGTTATGACCAGGAATAGCAACCGGTTTTCCCTCTTTTGTGTATTTTCCGATACGAGGTCCGACCATTTTTGCACCGGCAAGGGCACACAGACCGCCGACCATATGAACTGCGGTAGATCCTGCAAAATCATGGAACCCGATCTGGCTTAACCAGCCGCCTCCCCAGATCCAGTGTCCGGTGATCGGATAAATGAAAACGCTGATCGCTGCGGAGTAAATCAGATAAGAGATAAATTTGGTTCTCTCTGCCATAGCTCCTGATACAATCGTTGCCGATGTTGCACAGAACACGGTCTGGAAAATCATGAATACGCCGATCGGCAGTCCGTTGAACATGCCGTCTGCATCTGCCAGCGATTTCGGATTAAAAAAACCGGCGGTTCCGATAAAAGCATTGCTTCCTCCGAACATCAGCGCAAATCCGATGATAAAGAAGAAAATAGAGCCGAGCACGAAATCCATCATGTTCTTCATCAGAATGTTTCCTGAGTTTTTCGCTCTTGTAAATCCTGTCTCCACCATGGCAAATCCGGCCTGCATAAAATACACCAGAAAGGCTCCGACCATGGTCCATACGATATTGAGTAATACCTGTGTGTTTTCCATAATAAGTTCCTCCTCATTCCCATCTTACCTGTTCCCGTCTGCAGATCTTCTGAAACGGTGGCTTTCAGATTTTTTAAAGTGCCTGTTCGCCGTGCTCACCTGTCCGGATCCGCACTGCATCTTCGACATCGTAAACGAAAATTTTTCCATCGCCGTAGTTTCCGGTTGACAGGTTTTTCACAACAAAATCAACGATTTTCGGAACCTTGTCGTCCTCCACAACGGTCTCCACTTTAACCTTCGGAAGCATTTTGGCCACGATTTCCGCTCCACGGTACATCTGACGATATCCCTTCTGATTTCCATATCCAAGGATATTTGTGATCATCATACCGTTTGCCTTCTGCTCCTCGAGGAGTAGCTCCAGGTTTTCGAGGCTCTCCGGACGAATTACAATTTCCAGCTTTTTCATGATTTTCCCTCCCTTTCCGAACCGGTCCCTGTACAGCTTCTGATTTTTCCGGCTGCGGATTTCTTTTTTATCCGCCTTCCCGGTTTTCTCTTCCATTCATTTACCGGCTCTGCTGCTTCTATATAGAAATCTGTTTTCTGACAGATTTTCTAACCTCTTCTTTCATGCCTGGACTGTTCCGCAGCTCTGCTGTTTTTACAGTTGTTTTTACAGTCGTTTTTTTGCATCTGCTTTCACAATCCGCTGTTTTTAATTAATCACACTTGTCGGCATTCCCTCCAGGTACGACCGGAAGTTTTTCACCGCCAGATCTACTGCACGGAGTCTTGCTGCCTTCGGCTGCCAGGCGATATGGGAAGTAATAAAGGTGTACGGCGACTGCATCAGCGGAATCTGATACTGCGGCGGCTCATTTGCGACAACATCGAGTCCTGCCATATAAACCTTTCTCGATTCCAGCGCCTCAAGAAGCGCCTCCTCATCGATGATGATTCCCCGCGCGGTGTTGATAATGATGACACCGTCCTTCATTTTGGCAAATGCTTCACGGTTCAGCAGGTTTTCTGTTTCCTTCGTATGCGGACAGTGAATGGAGATCACATCCGACCGTTCGAAAATTTCTTCCATGCTGACCTGCTCGATGCCGTCATACTGCGGCCCCGTCTTTTTGTGACGGCTGTTTGCGATGACCTTCATGCCAAAGCCCTTTGCCATTCTTGCCGTCCAGAGGCCGATCGCGCCAAGTCCGATGATTCCCATCGTTTTCTGGTAGAGCTCAATCTGCGGCACGAACAGTTGATTGTAGCTTGCCTGCGGATTCGTTTCTTTTTCTTTCCAGTACCCTGTTTTGGTGTAATCGCTCTGTACCGTCACGTTATGACAGATGTTCATGAGCAGTGCCATCGCATACTGGGCAATGGTGACATCACCGTAAATCGTATTCGTTATGGTCACGCCCCGGCGTCTTGTCATTTCCACATCGAAGTCTTCAAATCCATGTCCCAGCGTTGCGATATATTTCAGATTCGGATGCGCTTCAAAAAGCTTTTCGTTGATCACTCCTTTGTGGACCCAGATACCAAGTGCTGCGTCGGCGTTCCCGATCTGACTGCTGTAATCTTCGAAGATGTACCTCTTTTTCCCCTGATGGATGATACGGAACTTTCCGATCTGTGGTACGGTCTGCAGCATTTTGTTCCACTCTGCTTCTATTTCTTCGTACGTCAGATCGATGGTTCCCGGGTCTCCCTGAAAAACGACTACCTCATAGTTTTCTTCTTTCATACGCCTCGCCTCCTGTTGTGCAATCAGTCCGCAGATCATAACGAGCTGTTCGGCTGCGTGACACGCTGTTTTCTTATCCCCGCTTCCGAGGAACTGTGCTCCGACAACGGAACCGCCGCTTGCCATCGATGTGAAAATCACGATCAGCAGTACACAGATCGTATTGACAAGTGAGATTCCGGAAACAGCCGTTTCACCGGCCCCGGATACCATTACCATGTCTGCCATACCGACGGTAACGGCCAGCACCTGTTCCACAATCAATGGTACGATCAGCCGGACCAGACGCTTTCTGTCAAATAAGACGTTTGTGTTTTCCATCGGACTTTCTCCTTTCCGGTAAAATCAAAAAGCGATCTGGAAATCTTCCTTCCAGATCGCCCCGTTGCGAACTCTTTACTGACGTTTCTCCTTGGGATTGAAAAACGCGGCACGAAGCTTTCCCTTCGTACCGCGCCTTTGCGAATCCACTACTTATATGGAGTTTATCTTGAAAAACAGACAGAGCGTTTTCCGGTTTTCTGAGAGTGTTTTTTGGGAGAAATAAAACCTTGGAGAAAGGGAGAAAATTACAAACGGAGCGATTCTATTCCCAGAACCGCTCCGTTGCGTTATCTTTACTCTATTCTTTTTCTCTGCTGTTTTTCAACATAGGCACATTCTAGCGGAATTCCCGCTTTTTGTCAATCCTTAAATTTTTCGATGATTTCCGGTCTTTTTCATCAGTTCTGTCAATTTTACACAATTTCACCGATGTTTTTTCGGTTGTTTCTGAACATTTTTCTCATGAACCTTTGAAATTTCTTTGTTTTCTTTTAAAATCGCGGAAAAACTCCGGCAAAATTCTGTGAAAATTCAGAGCGGACGCCAGACTTGGCATTCATCAAATATCCGCTACCTGTCTGGAGCGTGTTTGAAAAAAGCTCTGTTATGTCAGATCCAGTCAAAATCTCCGCCGGTAATCGCAAGACTTAAGAGTGCATCCATCTTTTCCACTTCCTCTTCGCCCTCGATTTTTTGCAGCAGCACTGCGGTGTCCAGCACATCCTCCAAAGATTCGCCAGGTCCGATTTCATAATCCACCTCCGCCTCGCAGTCCGGGCATGGGATTTTTTCCATCGTCTGAAGGGATAAAAAGCGGTTGCCGCATTTCTTGCATTCATAATAACCACATGTTTTGGTTCCGTCTGGTACGTAATACATTTTTTCATACTCCTTTTTATTTTTCATACTTCTCAATGATACACTGATGTTCTTTTACCGCATCCGTGAACTCGCTGCGGATTTCTTCATTTGGAATGTACGCCATCTGTTCTCTTCGATCGTATGCCAGATAGCCTAAGTGAATCAGTGCAGTTAAAACGTCATCTTTATTTTTAAATGTCACCATATCATTCTGATACGATTTCGTTTTTACTTTCACTCGTTCCCCGGACATCATCGTAATAATGTCTGTTATAATATGCATCCAATTACGTATCGGATTCTACATCTTAATTCATCTTAATTCCGCAGTATTCCCATGTCACTGTATCGAGCAGGAGGAACTCCTCCGTTCCAATCGGCTTTCCATCTCTGTAAGTTGAAAACACATCCGTGCTAATCAGATTTCCCTC